>CAJMPM010000267.1 GCA_905215225.1 uncultured bacterium | reverse complement strand
AACTTCGTCCACCGCATCAAAAACTTCTCGGGCTACACCGCCGAGATCATCCAGCACGAAATCGACCACTGCAACGGAATCGTTATTTAGTTCCGCCGATTCAAGAAAGCTCCCCGCAGCCAAGCAACTGCAGGGAGCTTTCGATTGTATGGGGCCTCTATCCCTTAGCTCTGGCGGTAATGATCGAAGAAATCGGCGAGGTCTTCGAGCGACTCTTTGAGCACTTCCATGCGCGGCAGGTACACGATGCGGAAGTGGTCGGGCTCGGCCCAGTTAAAGCCGCCGCCGCGCGTGATCAGGATCTTCTTCTCGTGCAGCAGGTCGAGGGCAAACTGCTCGTCATCGGTGATGTTGAACTTCTTCACATCCATCTTGGGGAAGATGTAGAACGCCGCGCGCGGCTTAACCACCGAGATGCCGTCAATCTTGTTGAGCGCCTCATACACAAAGTTGCGCTGCTCGTAGACACGGCCGCCGGGACGGATGTAGTCGTTGACCGACTGATGGCCACCGAGCGCCGTCTGGACGATCGACTGGGCCGGCACGTTGGAGCACAGGCGCATGTTGGAGAGCATGTTGATACCCATAATGAAGTCGCTCATGCAGCGCTGGTTGCCCGAAAGCACCATCCAGCCAATACGATAGCCCGCGATCATGTGCGACTTGGAAAGGCCGCTAAAGGTAACGCAGGGCAGATCGGGAGCGAGCGAGGCAATCGAGACGTGCTCGTAGCCGTCCATGCACAGACGGTCGTAGATCTCATCGGCAAAGATCATCAGCTGATGCCTGCGCGCAACCTCGACGATGCCCTCGAGCACCTCGCGCGGGTAGACCGAGCCCGTGGGGTTGTTGGGGTTGATGATGACGAGGGCCTTGGTCGCGCTCGTGATCTTGGACTCCATATCCTCCAGGTCGGGATACCAATCCGCCTGCTCATCGCATAGATAGTGCACGGGATGACCGCCGGCGAGGGTTGCGCACGCCGTCCAGAGCGGATAGTCGGGGCTGGGGATCAAAATCTCGTCGCCATTGTCGAGCAGAGCGTTCATCGAAAGCTGAATGAGTTCGGACACGCCGTTGCCCGTGTAGATATGCTCCATCTGAACATTGGGCAGGCCCTTGATCTGCGAATACTGCATGATCGCCTTGCGCGCAGAGAACAGGCCGCGCGAATTGGAATAGCCTTCGCAGTCGGGCAGCTGCTGGCGCATGTCCTTGATAACCTCGTCGGGCGTGCGAAAACCGAAGGGCGCCGGGTTGCCGATATTGAGCTTGAGGATGCGCTCGCCCTCGTCCTCCATACGGGCAGCCTCGTCGACGACGGGACCGCGCACGTCATACAGGACGTTATCGAGCTTGGTGGATTTAGAAAAAGTACGCATGGTGGTGCTCCTTGGAATTTGAGCTGAGTGATGGGGTTCGGGTTTGGAAACGTTACGGGACGATGATGCCTCGCCTTGATCGGCGCCACCGGCAAGCAGCCAGGTAGCATCGACCTCCAAAATGCGGGCGAGCAGCTCTGCCACATCGCGCCGCGGGATCGTCTTGCCGCTCACATATTGGCTCATCTGACTCTTGCCGAGTTTTTTACCGAGCATCTCCGATGCGCGGATTACGTCCGACTGGCGAACGTCGCGATCGGACATAGTCTGTCGCAGGCGATCGCTAAACGTCTCTTGGGCCACAGGAACCTCCTTGCTGGCAAAGTTCAATTTATAGAACACGAATTGAACCAGGGTTCAATTTAGGCAGCAGTATAACGCGGCACCTCAATCGAAAGTTCAATTTCATAAGAAAACGAACCGAACTCCGAGATTTGCCCAAAGCGGACAATGGCATGCACGCGTTTAGAGGTATTCAAGGAAACGGGCGGCAGCAAGCGAAACGTCAGCCGTGCGATATATCGCATTGATCTGCCGATGGGGATGCCCCTCGAGCGTGCGCACGGCAACATCGATCTGGCAGCGGCGCAAGATGAGCGCCGGAAGAATGCTCACGCCCAGGCCGTCCTCGACCATGGCCATAATCGCATAGTCATCCCAGGTCGACAGCTTAGAGCGCACCGCCAGGCCCGCGCGGCGAAACAGCGGCGTAATCTCGTCGTCGCTACCGCGTTCCAGCAGAATAAACTGCTCGTTTGCCAAATCGGCAAGGGAAACGACCTCCGCGGTGGCAAGCGAGGAGTCCGCTGGCACCACGGCCATCAGCTCGTCTTGCACCAACGGCCGCGACGCCATGCCGGCGCCGCGTGGTTCGCGCGGAATAAAGCCCAGGTCGCAGCGACCTTCCGCCACCCATTGCTCAATCTCGGAGTAATCACCCATCAGCAGCTCGTAATCGACGTCCGGGTGATCGGCGCGAAAGTGCGCAATCACCGGCGGCAGCACGTGGGTCGCCACGCTCGAAAACGTACCGATGCAGATTTTGCCGCGCATGAGCCCACGCATCTCATCCACCCGTCGCTGCAA
>CAJMPM010000266.1 GCA_905215225.1 uncultured bacterium | reverse complement strand
TCCGACCGCTCGGAAATACGCGCGACACAAAATGATTCATCAAGGTCGCATGATTCGTAACAGGGTTGTTAACGGCGTCTCGCGTGGGCGCCAATGGGACAGGTTATGCGCTTATCCAAGCACACCGCCGCCGACGAGGCAAACAGCCCAACAAAGAAGAACTCTACGGTATGGGCGACACGACGGATGTTGGTGCCCATCCACATGCAAACGGGGGCAAGCGGGTCGGGGTGGGCGACGGCAGCCGTTGAGCCCGCGTCCCCGGCGCCCCTACTCCGTCTCGCGCATCCAGCGATCGAAGGTCCCCACGCACACACCTAAACGCTTTGCCGCCTGACTCCGGGTAATATTGCCCGCCTCATAGATATCGCGCACTCGTTCAAATTGCGGAGGGCACGGCTTGCGGGGTCGACCAAAACGCACGCCGCGCGCCCGCGCCGCCGCGATTCCCTCCGCCTGACGACGGTGGATGTTCTCTCGTTCCACCTGCGCCACATAGCTCAACAACTGTAAAACGATATCGGCAATCAGCGTGCTGGTCACATCCGATCCGCCGCAATCTCTCGCACGCGTATCGAGCAACGGCATGTCCAGCACAACGATGGCCGCACCAAGTTCCTTGGTTATACGACGCCATTCCTCGAGTATCTCGCTGTAGTTTCGGCCCAGCCGATCGATGGAAAGCACCACCAACACGTCGCCGGAAGCCAAGGCATGAAGTAATTCCCGATACTGTGGGCGATCAAAGTCCTTACCGCTCGCACGGTCGGCAAAGACATTCGCCGGCTCCACGCCATAGGCGCTCAGCGCATCCAACTGGCGATTCAAATTTTGATCGCGCGAGCTCACTCGCGCATACCCATATACCGTTGCCACAACATCCCCGCTCTCTCGTAAACCTGCCAAATAGGGACAGGTTTGTTTTGGTAGGTCCTATCTCCCAAAAGCATATGAAGAAGCGGCCGAGCTCATGGCAGGGCAATCAAGAGACACGCAAAGAGGGCGGCCCCGAAAGACCGCCCTCTACGCTCTGCCGATACTCACTCCGTGCCGGTTAATGAATGAGCTTAAAGTCCAAATGTCCGCGAGTAGTGTTGACGCGCGAGACCTCGATAATCACGCGCTGCCCCAACTCAAAACGACACCCCGTGTCGGCACCCGTCAACGTGAGCGCGTCCTCGTCGAACTCAAACCACTCGTTACCCAAACTCTTAATGGAAACCAGTCCCTCGACCTGCGTTAGATCAAGGCGCACAAATAGCCCCATGCTGCTGACCCATGAGACCGTTCCGGCATAGCGCTCGCCCAGGCGATCCTCGTAGTACTGCGCATTCTTGATTTTTTGCGTCGCATGGCTGGCAGCGTCGGCCGCACGCTCGGCATCGCTGCACGCGCGGCAGATTTGCGGCAGGATGCGCGGAAGCGACTCTCTGCCTTTTCCGATCAGCCTCGGTGTGCGCACCAAGGCGTCTTTTCCGCCCAGCTGCTCGTATGCCAGCTGCAGCTTGAGCACGCGATGCACTACCAGGTCGGGATAACGGCGAATGGGGCTTGTAAAGTGGCAGTAGCACGGCGCGGCGAGCGCAAAGTGGCCCTCGTTGCGCGGCTTGTACAGCGCGCGCTGCATGCTGCGCAGAAGCAGCGTGTTGACGAGCGGCGCGTTGGCCGTACCGGCGGCAGCATCAACTGCAGCCTGCAGCTCATCGGGGCTCCCCAGGGCAATACCGGCAGCACGGCGATCGTCGATGATGCCTAGCTGCGCCAGCGCAACGGCGGCACCATGCAGGCTATCGGGGCTCGGATCCTCATGCACGCGATAGCAGGCCTCGATATCACGGTCTGCCAGCCACTCTGCAACGCACTCGTTAGCGAGCAGCATGGCTTCCTCGATAAGCGACGTGGCACACGAACGCTCACGCGCCACAATCTGCACGGGTACTCCGTCCTCATCCAATAGAGCGCGAATCTCGGCCGTGTCAAAATCGACTGAGCCGCGGGCGCGACGAATACGACGGCGAAGTTCGGCGAGTTCGTTGGCGGCGACAAGGAAATCGCCGAGGTCGATGTTGTAGCCGCGGGCGGCCTCCTCGCACGCAAGACCGCGCTCAAGCGCTTCCTCGCGCGAGGTCTCGGCAGCCGCAACATCCTCGGCTGCACCCTCCAGCACCGAATACTCAACCGCGCCGGCACGCACCAGCAGCGCCTCGGCGCCGTCATAGTCCATACGCACACGCGAGCGAATCACGCTGGGGTACGGATCGTAATGCCGCACGCGACCCTGCGCATCGAGCTCGATATCGACGGTAAACGCAAGACGGTCCTCGTCAGGGCGAAGCGAGCACAGGTCACAGGACAGGCGTTCGGGCAGCATGGGAAGCACGCGATCGGCCAGATACACCGATGTCGTACGATGGCGAGCCTCAAGATCGATATGCCCGTCCCAAGCCACATAGTGAGAAACGTCGGCGATA
>CAJMPM010000265.1 GCA_905215225.1 uncultured bacterium | reverse complement strand
TGTCGAAGCGAGCCGCGGCGTCTCGAATTCCCACACGCTCCAGCAGCGATAGCGCCTCGTTGCGGGCTTCGCGTCGGCTCACCTTACGGTGGGCCCGCACCGCCTCGATAACCTGCGCACCCACCGTCATGACGGGGTTGAGTGAGGACAACGGGTCCTGGAAGATCATGGCGATGTCGCAGCCGCGCACCTCGCGCATGCGCTTGAGCGGGCGCGCGAGCAGGTCCTCCCCGTCAAAGAGAATCTGACCGGTATAGGCCATCTTCTGTTCATGCTCCAATAGGCGCATGACACTCTGGGCAAACACCGACTTACCGCAGCCGGACTCGCCGACAACACCAACGATCTCGCCGGCATCGATATGTAGGTTGAGTTTGTTGACGGCTTCCAGCGCGTTGCCATCGCGGCCCACAAACGAGATGCAGAGGTCGCGCACGTCCAAAAGATGTTCGCTCATGGGCTAGTCCTCCTTGGTCTTGGGGTCGAGGGCGTCGCGCAGGCCGTCGCCGGCAAGGTTCAGCGAAAGCACGCTCGCGATGATGGCCGCTGCCGGGAAGAAGATCATCCACCAGGCTTTGCGCATCACGTTCTTGCACGCCTGCAGGATGTTCACCCAGCTGGCGTCGGGCGCCTTGATACCCAGGCCCAGAAACGAGAGGGCGGCCTCCGAGAGCACGGCCTCGGCAAAGACAAAGGTCGCCTGCACCAGGAAGGGTGCCATAACGTTGGGCACGATATGCAGCCACACGATGCGCGCGGTCGAGGCGCCCTGCACGCGCAGGGCCTCCACAAAGGGCTCCTCCTTGACCACCATCGCACGCGAGCGCACGATGCGTGCCATGCTGGGCGTATAGACGATGGAGAGCGCGATGATGACGTTCCACACACTCGCACCCAACATGGCCATGAGTGCGATAGCCAAAAGCACGCCCGGAATGGACATAAGGCCGTCGCAGATGCGCATGAGAATATGATCGAGCCTCTCGTTGTAGCACGCATAGGCGCCGATCACCAGGCCGCGCGCACTCGTCGCGAGCGTGACGGCAATGCCAACGCCAAGCGACACGCGCGCGCCCACGATGACGCGGGCAAGCAGGTCGCGGCCAAAGTCATCGCAGCCAAAGGGATGCGCGGGCGAAGGTGCCGAAAGTCGCAACGTCATCTCCTGCGCATTGGGATCAACCGTCCACACCAGCGGACCGACGAGCGCGATCAGCGCAATCGCCAGGAAAATGCAGCCGCCGACCACAAACCCCTTGTTGGCAAGAGCCTTCTTAAAGTTTGCCATCACGCATCGCCCCATTTGCGAGCGCGCGGGTCAAAAGCGCCGTAGGCAAGGTCGCCGGCCAGAATGATCACCGAATTCACCAAGGCGATGCCCCGCAGAACGCCCTGCATCACCAGGTCGTCGCGACGCTCGATAGAGCTCGTGACCCGCTGGCCCAAACCGGGGATGTTAAAAATGGCCTCAGTCACCACGGCGCCCGTAATCAGGGCGCCAAAAGAATAGCCGACCGAGGTGAGAATCGGCAGCGCTGCGTTGCGCAGGGCATGGGCCAGCACCACGCGAAACTCGGAGACGCCCTTGGCACGCGCCGTCTTGACGCAGTCGAGCTGCATGGCCTCGATAACGCTCGAACGGGTCATGCGCATGAGCAGGGCCGCCTGCACGCATCCAAGCGGTATGGCCGGCAACGCAAGATAGCGTAAATGGCTGAACCAGCCCTTCGATAGCGGCGCATAGCCGGCCACCGGGAACACACGCAACGTGACGGCAAACAGCCACATAAGCATGAGCGCCATCAAAAAGCCGGGTATCGCCACGCCCAAAAGAGCAACGACACGCAAGACCGCGTCGGTGCGCGACCCATGTTTGAGGGCAGCGACGACGCCGCAGGGCAGTGCAATCAACAGCGCGATGAGCTGTGCCAGAAGCGCGAGCGATAGCGTGGGGCCAAAGTGCTCGGCGATCGCCTGCGTGACGGGCTGGCGCATAAAATACGAATCGCCCAGGTCGCCGGTAAGCACGCCGCCCATCCACTCAACGTAGCGCTGCGGCAGCGGCTCGTTGAGTCCCAGGCTATCGTTGACGCGCTCGATCTGGTCGGCCGAAGCCTCCATGCCAAGCATCGAAGAAGCCGGGTCACCCGGTGTGAGATAGATAATCAATAACACGACGACCGAGATGATGAGCATCACCGGAACCATCGCGCCTATACGTTTGAGCGTGTACTTCAACATGCGAGGCGTCTATTTCCCCTCTGAACGTGGACAGGGCGTGGCGGCCACAGGGGACCAGATCCCTCAAGCCGACACGCCATCTATTGCATTACTCCGGACGCTTGGCATTCCAAACGATGGCGCCGTCGAGCACCTCGACGTCCTCGACGTCTGCCTGGGTGCCCGTGATGGAAGCGTAGTGGCAAAGCGGCTCGATGACGGCGATCTCATAGAGGCGCTCCTGAGCCTCGGC
>CAJMPM010000264.1 GCA_905215225.1 uncultured bacterium | reverse complement strand
TTCACCCCAAATCAAATTGATTCGTTGAATAGACACATTGCAAATCTTTATACTTCGTTTAATCCACAAGTGGGTAATATCACACACAAGGCGCACGTGAAAGGATATGCCCATGTCGCTTACACAGTCAGCAGAGCGTGCGGCGCTCAACAAGCTCATCGATTATCTCGACGACAACCCGCAAGAAAACATCGACAAAATCATGGACCTCGTGAACAAGCTCGACCGGAACCTGCAGATGCTTGGCTGCCTCAAAGAGCTCGTCGTAGCGCAGGGCACCAACGTCACGGATCTGCTTTTGGATCTTGCGCATGTGACGCACGGCCTGAACGACGTCGCCCGTACCCGGCTCACCCTTGGTGCGAATCATAGTGGCGCCCTCGGCAACACGGCGCAGCGCCTCGCCCAGATCGCGGGCGCCGCAGACAAACGGCACGTCAAACTGGGTCTTGTCGATGTGGTAGACATCGTCGGCGGGGGAGAGAACCTCGGATTCGTCGATGTAGTCGATCTCGATGGCCTGCAGAACCTGCGCCTCGACAATGTGACCGATGCGGCACTTGGCCATAACGGGGATGGAGACGGCCTCCTGGATGCTCTTGATCATCTTGGGGTCGCTCATGCGCGAGACGCCGCCTGCGGCACGGATGTCGGCCGGGATACGCTCGAGTGCCATGACGGCGCAGGCGCCTGCCTCTTCGGCGATGCGTGCCTGCTCGGGCGTGGTGACGTCCATGATGACGCCGCCCTTGAGCATCTGCGCGAGCTCGCGGTTGAGTTTGACGCGATCGGCCTTGCTGGTCTGTTCTGCCATGGTTGCTCCCTTGGTTGGCATGTGCATTGCTTGACGGAACATCCTATCGGGGAGCTGGGTATGGCGAAATACTCAGTTTTCGAGATAATAACAAGGTCAGACTAATACCAGATTAAATGACTTAATAAGGTCAGGTGATAGGCTCATGCTTGACTACAATTTGGAAAAACGCGGCGAAGCATCGCTCTACGAGTATGTTTACCAGCAAATTCGAGATGATATCGTAGCTGGACGCATTGCGGCGGGGGAGCATCTTCCGTCTAAGCGCGCCTTTGCCAGTCATCTGGGAATCAGTGTCATTACCATCGAGAATGCATATAGCCAGTTACTTGCCGAGGGTTATATTTGCTCAAAGTCGCGGCGTGGCTACTACGCTTGCGAGCTTCCGGATGCACCGGTTTTGGCTTTGGCTGCGGAGGGTAGCGACCGAGATGCCGTTTCTGTGGGTCCCAACGCGCATGATGTCAACGGACGGACCGAGCAATTCGCCCCGCTCTCTCCTTCCGCTTTGGAGGCGGCGCGGCTTTGGCAAAGCGCGCTGCGGGCGACGCTGGCATCCGAAGACGAGCGCGAAATCTTCTCGCCCGCGCCAGCGCAGGGCACCGCTCGGCTACGACGCGCAATTGCTCACCATCTGCGCAGGACAAGGGGTATGAATGTCGACCCCAACAACATCGTTATCGGTGCGGGCGCCCAGCTGCTCGATACCATGTTGGTTCAGCTGCTTGGCGCGGACAAGGTGTATGCCGTTGAGGACCCGGGCTATTTGCGCCTGACGCGCATCTATCAGGCTATGGGCTGCAAAGTTCGACATATCCCGTTGGATGATGAGGGCGTGGACTTGAGCACTCTGCAGAAAAGCGGGACCGATGTCCTTCACCTGATGCCGTCCCATCAGTATCCAACCGGCCTGGTGACGAGCATCGCGCGCCGGTATGCGCTGCTGAGCTGGGCTGCCGAACGGCCGGGTCGGTATCTCATCGAAGATGACTTTGATTGTGAGTTTCGCCTTGCCGGCAAGCCGATTCCTGCGCTTGCGTCGATCGATGCCGCCCAGTCGGTTATCTACACCAACACGTTTTCGAAGAGCCTGTCATCGGCATTGCGCCTAGCGTACATGGTGTTGCCCGATGAGCTAATGGAGCGGTTTAGGTGCAACCTTGGTTTTTACGCCTCGTCGGTGAGCTCTGTTGACCAGGTCGTTTTGGCGCGTTTGCTGGAATCGGGTGATTACGAGCGACATGTGAACCGCGTGCGCGTTCGTGCTCGTGAGGCGCGTGATGGCCTGGCGTCGCTTGTGCGGAAGACGTTTCCGGCTGGGGAGGTCTCGATTGAGCATGCAGACGCGGGCCTTTACTGCACTGTGGTTGCGGAGTGCGGAACGGGCGGAAGCTCTTTTGCGCGGGCTCTCACGCGCTCGAGTATCCCGTTTATCGATATCAGTGACTGTTATTGGTGCGCCGATGGTGCATTTGTCCCTGAAAACTCGACTCAAATTCTTGTCCAGTATGACGATCTGAATCCAAAAGTGCTAACTACCTTGGAATTGCAGCTAATGGGGGGGCGCTCTGCAATCTAAGTGAGTAGACTTTTGGCATTTTGGCGACCAAGCCGTTTTACCACAAGCAATCTACCTGCGACTTTATAAAGCAATTTGGA
>CAJMPM010000263.1 GCA_905215225.1 uncultured bacterium | reverse complement strand
CCGTTCCCGTTACGGTTGTCGAGGTGACCCCCGCGGGCGTCAAGATCGACGCCAACCACGAAATGGCCGGCAAGGACCTCAACTTCGAGATTGAGCTCGTAGAGGTCTTGGGCTAATTCAACTCAGATAAAACGAGCAGGAGCGGCGACGTTGGTGCAACGTCGCCGCTACATTTTTGATTTTTTGCCCAGAATCTCGAGGGCAAGCGGGGCCGTGGGGGACTGGATCTGAATCAGCCCCAAGATGGCGATAGGGACGGCGGCACTGACAACTGCCTGAGGCTGGCCTTTGCGCTGCGCATGATCAAGCAACGGAGCGTATCCGATAAAGCCGATCACGCTGGCGCCAAGGATAAGGCCCTGTGCGAGCACAACGCGCTCGGCGCCGGCGAGTAGCCCGATATTGATATCGAAGCGAAACTCGGCGGCAAGGAAGACGAAGGTAAAGAGCGCGAGTGCCAAAAGCGCGTTAATTTTAGGCTTGCTCAGGTTCAAGGACAGTCCTTTGGGTGGACGGAATAATCGTGCCCACGATAGTAGAACATGACGGAGAGGGAGGGCCTATCGGGGGTCGGGCGGGGCGCGCTTGGCAATCGCATGCTCGTTGCCTTTTGCGCTGGTAGGTGCGCCACATGAGAATTTGTGCCCCGGGATCCGGATATCTTCCCGTAACATGGTGTTATAGAAGCACCCCTTACGACAAGGAGGCTCACATGCGAAAGCAAATCCATGACAACCCAATCGACCACGGCTGCTCGTGCGCGCTCTCCCGCGGAACATGGCGCCGCGTGGGCGCAAAACTCGCCTGCGCGGGGGCCTGCGCGCTCATGGCCGGCCAGCTGCTGCTGCCGAGCGTGGCGCTCGCCGCCGACTGGGTCAACGTGGGCGGCACGCAGTACGACGCGGGCACCGCTGCCGGCGACGAGGCAGGAACCTGGTCCTGGGATGGCGCCGACGACATGAAGCTCAACGGCTACGACGGCGGCTCCATCGGCGCCAAGGGCAACCTCACCATCGGCGTGACGGGCATCAACACCGTAACGGCCGACGCCGGGCAGAGCGCCATTGCTGTTAAGAACGGTAACCTTGCCATTACCGGCGACGGCACCCTGAATGCGACGGCCCAGAACGATGTAATTACAGCGTCGGGAGACGGCAGGACCGGCGGCGATGTGACCATTGATGGCGCTGGCGTTAACGTGACAGCCACGGGCGGAGCATATGAATCCATTGGCATCCATGCGGCAGCGGGCGACATAGCCATAAAGAATGGTGCTGACGTCCATGTCGAGGCAAAGTCGAACGCCGATGTCTTTGCAGTCCTTGCCGAAAATGTTCCTCCCAGGCAATCTGCCATCGAGGGTGCACAGGCCGAAGAGGCGGACTACAGCGCCAAACATGGTGGCTGTATCATGGTGGACAACGCTAAATTAAATGCGACGGCGGGTAATGCAGGAGGCATGTCGGTCGCTCTGTATTCGTTTGGTATTAAGACGGAAACATATTTGAAGATTGCCAACGGGGCGGATGTTTCGCTCGCGACAGGGAGCGCGGGAAAAATCTCGGCTGGTGTTTGGATACGCGTGCAAGACGGGGCGTCATGGATACGCGTCAATCGCTCGAACCTCACGGCTCAAGGTGATGCCGGGGCTGATGAGCTTGTAGGGGCAAATCGCAAAGATGTCTATGGAATTTTTTCACAGTCTGGCTCCCCGTCGGCTACCCCTCGAATTAGCTTCTTTCAATCAAATGTTGTGGCGTCGGGCTCGACGGCGGCAGTCTATGCCGTCAATATGGGGTCCTTCAGGGCCCCCTATATCAAACTTGAGGGAGGGTTAAAGATTGCGATTCCCGACGGAGGTACCGTGCGCGACACCGTTGGAAGTGGGCGTGTCATCGGCGTTCCCGGGTCGTCTGTCATCCAGGACATTAGAACTTCCGACGAGGTCGCCCGTAACGTGGTAATCAGCTCTGGAGATGCGGCCGAACCCGAGCCCACCCCGCAGCCTGAACCCACCCCGGCTCCCACGCCACAGCCGGGCGGCGGCAGCGGGACCGACGTGCCGTCCATGACGTCGACCCAGGCGAGCTCCACGGCCGCTGCCCCCAAGCCGGCTGCGCAGGTCGCCGCGGTCCAGAAGTCCGCGGGCGCCCTGGCCGCCACGGGCGATAGCGCCGCGACGACGGCGGCAGCCCTCGGCATTGCCGGTGCGTCCGTCATCGGCGCCGGCTTCGTTGCGTCTAAGCGCCGCAACCGCTAGCGCAAGCTTCCGCAACATAAGACAGCGGAGGTACCCCTTACGACAAGGAGGCTCACATGCGAAAGCAAATCCATGACAACCCAATCGACCACGCCCGCGCGTGCTCGCCCTCTCATGGAGCGTGGCGCCGCGTGGGTGCAAAACTCGCCTGCGCGGGGGCCTGCGCGCTCATGGCCGGCCAGCTGCTGCTGCCGAGCGTGGCGCTCGCCGCCGA
>CAJMPM010000262.1 GCA_905215225.1 uncultured bacterium | reverse complement strand
ATCGCACGCCAGCGCAATGGCAATGCCGACCACGACGCTTGCCGGCACGGCAATATTCGTGAGGCCCAAGAACTTGCATACGGCGACGGACACCGCGCCCGAAACCGCCGCGACAACGTTGCCGCGCGACAGCCGCTGCGAAAAGAGCAGGCAGATAAAGAGCGAGGTGCAGACAAAAGCTGCAATGGCGGTGGGAACATCGACAACGGCGCCGACGATGGCGCCCATCGTACACGAAACGCCCCATGTTGCGATGAGGATCACGTTGAGCACAAAGGACTCGCGCGGGCCCCAATCCTCCCCTTCAACCAATTTGCCAAGCGAGATGCCATATGCCTCCTCGGTGAGCGTCGCGGCGACAGCCAGCGTCTGGCGCTTCGAGGCACCCTTCAGATGCGGTGCGATCGATGCCGAATAAAGCGCAAACCGCGAGGAGATTGCGGCTACGCTTGCGACAATCGATGACGCCGGTACGCCCGCCAGCCACAGGTTGCAGACCATAAACTGGCCACTGCCCGTCACAAACGTGCTGCTCAGGGCAAAGACCATCCAGGGCTCCATTCCCGTCTGCGCCATAATCATTCCGCACGGCGCACCTATCGCAACATAGGTAAGCATCACCGGCCAGACGGTTTTAACGATTTTGAGCACCATAGCGTTCCTCGTCCCGACAAGCTTTCCGAGTCGCATTCAACGACGCGGCAGAATCATCGCCCGGTGGCAACCGAGTTCACCTACAATTGCCACCGGATCGAAAGACACAGAAAGACACAACTTTTTTTAGGAAGTCATTATGACAGCTATCGATCGAACGCGGGCTGCCGCGGCCTTCAAGACCTATACCGACGCCTACGATGCCGCCAATCCGCGTATCGCGCTCAAAATCGAGCATACGTACCACGTTGCCGAGGCATGTGATGCCGTGGCGCGTGAGCAGGGCTGGGCGACAGAGGACATTGACCTAGCGTGGCTTTGCGGCCTGCTGCACGATATGGGTCGCTTTGAACAGCTGCGACGCTGGGATACGTTTAAGGATGCCGAAAGCGTGAGCCATGCGGCGTTGGGCGTCGAGGTCCTCTTTGGCAAAACACCTGCAGATGCGCCCGCGGTAACAAGTATCCGCGACTTTATCGACGATCCGGTAGAAGACGAACTCATTCGAGCGAGCATTGCCTATCACAGCAATTTCCGTCTGCCCGCGCAGCTCGGCGAGCGCACGCGGCGCTTCTGCGATATCGTGCGCGATGGCGACAAGATCGACATCATGCGCACCATCGCCGACAGTACCGTCGACACCATCCTCAAAGTGAATGAGGACGCGTTTCTTGCCAGCCACTTCTCGGCACCGACGCTGGCCGCCTTTGACGAGCACCGCTGCGTCACGCGCGATGAGCGCAATGAGCCCGCGGACTACTTGGTGGGGCTTATCTGCTTTATGTTTGAGCTCGTCTATCCGGCAAGCCGCGCGCTGGCGCGCGGGCAGGGCGATATCTACCGCCTGCTCGACGCACCCTTTGGTATCACGCGCCCCTTCACCGATCCCGCCACGCAAGCGACCTGGGAGCGCCTAAAGGACGAGCTGCGCAGCTGGCTGGCAAGTGCCTAGCACTCAAGCTGGGCCAGCAGCTCCTCAACGACCTCGACGGCGTCGCCGACGACCTTGTACTGGGCGACGCCAAAGATGGGAGCATCCGGGTCCTCGTTGACGGCGATGATGCACTCCGCCCCACCGATGCCGGCAAGATGCTGGATGGCACCCGAGACACCAATGCTCACGAGGAGCTTGGGTGAAACCGACACGCCCGTCTGGCCAATCTGGTGGCGATACTCCAGCCAGCCCGCCTCCACGACGGGTCGCGTGCAGCCGAGCTCGGCACCCAGGGCTTCGGCGAGCTTTCGCATCAAGGGTAGGTTTTTCTTGGAGCCAATACCGCGACCCACAACAACTAGACGCTCGGCATCGGCAATCGAAGCCTGCTGGCCCCATTCCTCGGCGGGAATCGAAATCTCGACACGAGCCTTGGCGTCTTCCGCAAGTAATACCTGGGTAATCGTTCCGGAGCGGCTATAGTCAAAGTCGGGCGCCTTAAAGATGCCGGGGCGCACCGTTGCCATCTGGGGACGGTGGTCGGGGCAGATAATGGTGGCCATCAAGTTGCCGCCAAACGCCGGACGCGTCTGTTGCAGCAGTCCCGTCTCCGTATCCATCGAAAGCACGGTGCAGTCGGCCGTAAGGCCCGTCCGCAGGCGCACGGCAACGCCAGGCGCCAGCTCGCGGCCAAAAGCGGTCGCACCGTACAGAATGGCTTCGGGCTTGCGCTCGGCTACCAAATCGCAGATGAGGCGAGCATAGACCTCCGCGTCGTTCTGACGCAGGCGCTCGTCACGACAGACCAGAACTTCGTCCGCACCGGCGCAAACCAGCTGCTCCAGGTCCCCGAGCGCGCCCTCGGGGCTCATACCGACCACAGCCA
>CAJMPM010000261.1 GCA_905215225.1 uncultured bacterium | reverse complement strand
TCGAGTTCCTTCTTGATGAGAAATCAGGTCAGTTCTACTTTATGGAAATGAACACGCGTCTGCAGGTTGAGCATCCGGTCACGGAGTTTGTGACCGATACCGACTTGGTCAAGTGGCAGCTGCGCGTGGCAGCCGGCCAGTCCCTGCCCTTTGAGCAGGAGGACGTACCGGTCCGTAACCACGCCATGGAGTGCCGCATCAATGCCGAAACGCCGGACTTTCTGCCGTCATGTGGAACGGTCACCGCGTTGCGCGTGCCGGGTGGTCCGCGCGTGCGCTGGGATTCCGCCATGTTTACCGGCGCGAACGTTCCGCCGTACTACGACTCCATGCTCGGCAAGCTCATCGTGTGTGCGCCCACGCGCGACGGCGCCATTCGCAAGATGCGCTCGGCTTTGGGCGAGCTCGTGATTGAGGGCGTGAGCGAAAACAGCGAGCTTCAGCTCGACGTGCTGGCAAACGACGAGTTCTTGTCGGGCATGTATCACACCGATCTGATGGGGCATCTCTATGCTGATGAATAGAAAAGCGAAGACGGTCAACGTCCTCGAGGGACCGATGACCGAGTCGTGCGCCGAGTTTCCCGCGCGCCACGTGTTTATCAAGTGCCCGGAGTGCCGCCGCGTGATCGATGAGGCGCGCCTGCACGACAACCTCGAGGTCTGCCCTCGTTGCGGCAAACACTTTCGCGTGAGCGGGCGCGACCGCATGCGCATGACGATTGACGAGGGCACGTTTGAGGAATGGGATGCCAGTCTGGCGCCGGAGGACTTCCTCTCGTTTCCCGGTTATGCCGACAAGCTCAAGAGCGTGAGCGAACGTTCGGGCGAGCGCGATGCCGTTGTGTGCGGCAAGGGCAAAATCTGCGGTTGCGATACGGCGCTCTTCTTTATGGACGCCAACTTTATGATGGGCTCGATGGGCTCCGTGGTGGGCGAGAAGATCTGTCGCGTATTTGAGCGTGCGACCGAGCTGGGATTGCCAGTTGTCGGCTTTACCGTTTCGGGCGGTGCGCGCATGCAAGAGGGCGTGACATCGCTTATGCAGATGGCCAAGATTTCTGCGGCGGTTAGGCGCCACAGCGAGGCGGGCGGCCTGTATATTACGGTGCTCACCGACCCCACGACCGGAGGCGTAACCGCGAGTTTTGCCATGGAGGGCGACATTATCCTGGCCGCGCCCGATGCCCTGACGGCATTTGCCGGCCCGCGCGTGATCGAGCAGAACATGCACAAGCGCCTGCCCAAAGGATTCCAGCGCTCCGAGTTTTTGCTGGAGCATGGCTTTTGCGATGCCGTTGTTCCGCGTGGCGAGATTGCGCTCACGGTAGGCGAGTTGTTGGCGCTGCACGAAGGGCATGCGCCCAGCCTGGGGGCACCGCATGAGATTGTGCATGCGGGTCGCCGCGGCAAAAAGCTGGGACACTTGTTTAAGCGCTCGGCGGCACCAAAAACCGCGCTCGAGATTGTCAAACAGACCCGCTCGGCAGATCGTGCCACGGCGGGTGAGATAATCTCGCTGGGCTTGGACGGATTTGTGGAGCTGCATGGCGACCGTTACTTTGGCGACGACGCCGCTGTGGTGGCTGGCATTGGCTGGAAAGACGGACGTCCCGTAACGGTCATCGCCATCGAGCGCGGCACCACGACCAAAGAGCGCATGCGCCGCAACTTTGGCATGGCGCATCCCGAGGGCTACCGCAAAGCGCGTCGCCTTATGCGCCAGGCCGAAAAGTTTGGTCGACCGGTTCTGTGCCTGGTCGATACTTCGGGCGCGTTTTGCGGTATCGGCGCCGAGGAGCGCGGCCAGGGCGAGGCGATTGCCCAGAATCTCATGGAGATGAGCGGCCTTAAGACACCGATTGTCTCGGTGGTGACGGGCGCAGGCGGCTCTGGTGGCGCGCTGGCGCTGTCCGTGGCCGACCGCATCCTGATGCTCTCGAGCTCGGCCTATTCGGTCGTGAGCCCCGAGGCCTGTGCGTCGATCCTGTGGAAGGATACCGAGCGCGCGAATGAGGCCGCCGAGGCGCTGAAACTCACGGCCCCCGATCTGTTGGCGCTCGGCATCATCGACAGCATTGTCGACGATAGGGGCCTGTCGCATGAGGAGATCGCCGACGCCGTCGTGTCCTCGGCATTTACGGCCTTCGACGCGCTTGGGCGGCTCGACGACGCGACCCTCGCAAACCTCCGCTACGAAAAGTACCGCGCAATCGGTCAGTACCGCACGATGTGACAAAGGGACAGTCCGCATGTCACATTGGGAAAGGGTTCCTGTGTCACAAGTTTCTAACACCTCGTTTACAACGACGGTCTCATCAAACGCCATGGCCGTGGTGGACTATCTGTCCAAAAGCATGATGTCGGCGTTGCCGTTTATTGTCTGTGCGGCTTTGTTCCGCACCGTTGCCGTCATTATGGGCGAAGGCATGCTGGGCCTGTGGCCTGCCGATTCCGAAATATATCGCATGTTCTACAG
>CAJMPM010000260.1 GCA_905215225.1 uncultured bacterium | reverse complement strand
ATGCTATATACGTCATATACAAGTTTGTAAAGTGCGCTAGAGTGGCCGTAATGCAATCCGGTGAGGGGGCCGATATGATCAAGGCTGTTATTTTTGACATGGACGGAACGCTGGTCGATACCGAGCGTTTGGGGATTAAGGCCTGGAAGGCAGGCGCCGCTGAGCTGGGGCTCGCGATTGATGAAGCGCTGATCCATCAGTTTATCGGCCGCACGCTGCCCGATGTTATGGACATCCTCGATAAGCATTATGGCAGCCACGAAACCACCGAGGCGATCTATGTCCGCCACAAGGAGATTCGCGACGAGATGGTCAAGACCGAACTGGAACTTAAGGCCGGCGCCGCCGAGTGCCTAGACGAGCTGCTGGCTGCGGGCTATCACGTGGGCCTAGCGACGTCGTCGCGCCTCGTTACGGCCGAGCGCAACCTTAAGATGGTCGGCCTCTTTGACAAGTTTGAAACGGTGACCTGTGGCGAGGACGTCGTGCACGGCAAGCCCAACCCCGAGATGTACCTGCTTGCCTGCGAGCGCGCGGGCTTCGCTCCCGAGGAATGTGCCGTGGTCGAGGATTCGCGCAACGGCTGCGTCTCGGGCATCACGGCCGGCTGCCATGTCTTTGCCGTTCCCGATATCGTGCCGCTGCCGCAGGACGTGGTGGATGGCTGCGAGGCCGTGCTCGATACGTTGTTCGATCTGACGGCGGCGGTCAAGGCCATGCGCTAGACAATTGCGGAGCTGAAACGAGCAATTGGCCGTCTTTTGCTTGAGCGGCGTTTTGGCATACTGGCCGACGTGCTATAGATACGCGCCGAGGTTGATGGCGGTGGCTTCGGCTTGGCTGCTCGCCTGGGTACTGGCGCGCTCCAAGAGGAACGGCCGCACGAGTTCCTGACGGTTGATGTCCTCGGCGGCTGTGACCGCAGTAACGGTTCTCGCTGCGGAACCAATGCGGATGTGCTTGGTTTTTGCCGGCGCCTTGTTCTCGATTTGCTCCATGAGCAGCTGGACACCCTTGCGGCCAATCTCGTAGCCCGGGGGTGCCACCGTGGTGAGGGGGACCGACCCGCTCCATGCAAGCGGGTTGCCGTCGCAGCCGGCCACGCGAACCTGTTCGGGGACGGAGATGCCTTTGTCGGTCAACGCCGAGATACCGCCCGAGGCCAATACATCGGTAAGGCCGATGACAAAATCGGGACGCTCGCAGGTAGAGCGCTCGGCAAACTGAGCGCCGATGCAGTAACCATCGGCAGCGGTATTCCATTCTCCGGCGTCAATGACCTCAATTTTGATATCGGGATGCAGGACGAGGGCCTTATGAATGCCAAGTACGCGCAGGGTGAGCTGCATAAATGCCGCTCTGCCCACAACGGTGATATGGCGCGCGCCGCGGGTGATGGCGAGCTCGGCGATAATGCGCCCTTGCGCCTCGTTGTCGGCGGCCACGTAGTAACCGGGTTCGGAGCAGTGGATGTCCAGATGGACGATCGGCACGGGCATCTTGGTCATTGCGGGGTGCCAATCGGGGGACGCCATAGGCTGAACCATGACGCCGGACATCTGCGTGCCCATAAAATAGCGCAGGTAGTGGTCCTCGAGGATGTCGTCGTTATCGGCGTTGGCGATGAGCAGGTCATAGCCGTGCTTGCGGGCCTCGTTATGGGCGCCGCTGGCAATTTGGAGCGAGAAGCCATGGTCGAGACGGGGGAGGACCAGGCCAAAGGACTTGGTGGCGCCGCCCGCGAGCTGACGAGCACTTTGGTTGGGCAGGTAGCCAAGGCGATTGATGGTCTCGTTGATGAGCTTGAGGGTCTCGGGGCGCAGCTTTTCGGGGTGGTTGAGCGCGTTGGAAACCGTGCCCAACGAAACCCCGGCCTCGCGCGCGACGTCGCTGATTTTTACCTTTGCCATAGCGGCCCCTTTGATGCGTTTCAAGTACAAGCCAGATTGTAGCATCGCCCGCCCCTGGGGTGTCAAAGCCCACCATGTTGAAAACCACCACAAAGGTGCCTGTCCCCCTTTGTGGTGGTTTGGGGTGTGGCTGTTGCCGTAAAAACGGCAATCCTTCTGGTCAGCGGGCGTGATGCGTGAGGATACACTGGCCCCACTCAAATGACACTGCGAAAATGGGGAGGGCATATGGCCGCCGCAAAGGACTACCAGAGCTATCTTAAGAACAAGTGCATCGTCGGTTACGGCATCGTCAACGGCATCGTTAACGCGCTCATCTTTATGGGCATGCACGCGGGGGACGCCGATATTACCTTTGCCGCCGGTAAGGTTGTCGAGGAGATTGCGCTGACAGGCGCCCTGCTTGGTCTCATTTTGACCTGGTGCGTGGTGCCGCTGACCAAGATGGATTTCAACAAGGGCGTTTACCCGGGCAATTCCGAAGGCTATGGTTGGCTGGCCAAGCTGCCCAAAAAGTCGATTTCCCTGTCGATCGTCGTTGGCATCATTGCGCTTGTAGTTGCCACGCC
>CAJMPM010000259.1 GCA_905215225.1 uncultured bacterium | reverse complement strand
GACGTGATTTGCGATCCCGAATCGTTTTCGGCACTCGCCCACCACATCGCCCACATCCACGACATCAAACTCGACCCAAACTTCGACGAGCTCATCTACTCGCGACGCCTCATGCTCCACATGCTCTTTGGCGCCGATCCGTCCACGTTCGCGCGCGTCTATACCACTAAGGATGCCGCATGAGCGTAAGGAAGCAGTCGAGCCCCCTAGGGTCGAAACATCGAAAAAGGCTCGGCGTTGTCTGCCTGGCCATCGCCTGCGCCCTTATCGCCGTCGGCCTTTACGCCTGGCAGTCAAAGCCTGTCGCCGAGACAGGTGCCTCGGTCACAGCGGCGGAGGGTAAGTCGCGCCAGGAAATCCAGGACGAGCTCGATGCCATCGTCCGCGACAACATGATGACGATCTCGGTCGCACCGGTCGCCCAGCTACAAAAAGGCGGCAAGCTGCGCGTCAACGTGCAAAACGTCCAGGATAACAAGTTTCCCCAGCGTTTCCGCGTGATCCAAAACGACGAGACCATCTATGAATCGGGCGTGGTCGAGACCGGCAAGACCGTTGAGACCTGCCCCGCAGGCGACATCAAAGAAGGTGAGGCGTATATCGAGATTCAAGCGCTCGACGCCAAGACCTACGACGCCCATGGCAATCCCACGCGCATCAAGGTGCGGGTTGCGCAGCCCGAAGACTAGATCTGCCACCTGTTGCGAAAACGCGCACCCACGCCGCTTTAGTCTGACCATCACGGTTACGGTCCGTGACGAATAGAAAGGAACGATTATGGACATCACCGGGAACTTGAGCGGGACCAGGGCGCTCGTCGTGGGCGCGGGGCTGATGCTTGCACTCTCAATGGGTGCCGCGCCGACCCCCGCCCTGGCGGAGGGACGCACTGGAACCACCAACGTGACTATCAGGACCCAAATCGACAACATCAAGTTCAAAGCCCCGACCGTCATCCCATTTGTCGCCAAGGCCGATGGCACGCTTCTAGGCCCTTCCGAGAATACGACCACCATCGACAATCATTCGGCCTACGGCATCCATGTCACCAACATGAAGATCGACGCCATGAACACCTGGACCATTGCTGCCGACGCCAAGGCCGGAACCGCGCAGAACTCCATCGACTTTAAGGTCGGCCCCGACGGCGCGCTCCAGAACGCCAGCGCCGCAATGCAGGGAACGGGCCTCGATCTTTCCAAGAATGCAGCCTTCGACATGGGCTACCAGGGCATTGCCGGTGGCACGGACAAAATTAAGCTCAAGACAAGCGGAAACGTCGCCCGCGTCACGCGCGACATCTTCCGCGTAACCGGCGAAGGCGATCAGGTTGCAACGATCACCTGGACGGTCGAGCCCGGTGCGCACACGGCATAAGGCCGTCGCCCTGGCCGCCGCCGTCAGCATCCTAGCGTTTGGGCCAGCCATGGCCTTTGCCCAGCAAGAACAGGCTCAGGCCGCCACGCAAGTGACGGTCGACCTCTCGGAGCTCGACCGCAGCGACCGCGAGGAACCGTTGGCGCAGACAGGCGACAAACGATGGCTCTTGGCAGCAGGCGCCGCAGCAGCAGGCGCGGGAACCGCCGGCCTCGGTCTGCACATCAAACACAGCCAGAAACAAAACATGAACAGGCCGCACTAAATTAGCTAAGGAGACCCCATGGCATCGAAGAACCTTTTGCCCGTCGTCGCACTCTGCGGCGCGCTCGCAACCGGAACGCCTGTCGCCGCTTGGGCGACTCCTGTCATGGCAGACTCCTTACCAGCGGCCCTAAGCTCCGCACCAAATCCGTCGAGCGCCATTGCGTGCAAGCGTTTTTCGATCGCACAGGCCGCAATCTCAACCTCGGGATGCCTTCGTCGTAATACGGACGGCTCGATAGTCGTGGATATCAAGCGTTCGAACAAGGCAAACGGCTCCCAGGCGGGGTGCGCCGTCTGCACGTGGCGCTCGGTTGTGCTCGATGCAGATGGCGATCCATGCAATTTAGAGCTGCGCATCGACATCGCTTCGGTCGATGACTCGGCGAACGAAGCGAAGGTCGCCTTCGACAGCGCGGTTTTCGAAGAAGAAGGAGGTGTATGCCTGGGCTGCGCCGCCGCGAATGCAGACGACACGCAGCCCACCCTCTCATTCACGGCATCGTTGCGGCTGACCAAAGCCGGTACCGATGTTAACGCGGCGGGAGAAGCGTCCCTGCTGTTCTACGCCGTCAGCACCAAAGACACAGACGCTCATTTCGAGAAGCCAGCCGGATCACTCAGCCTTACACGAGGGATAGAGGCAGGCCCTATTGAAATCGATGCCCGCGCGCAAAGCAGGCAACGCATTCTTGCCGACCCGGCGCTTCTCGAAATGGAGTGGAACGGATCCGGAGCCATCGGAATTCTCCCCTCCGCGTTTGACGCCAAGACGCTCCCCCCAAACGACGAACCCATCAACGCAACCATACAAGAAGAGAGCGCGGACAAAGAAGCAGGT
>CAJMPM010000258.1 GCA_905215225.1 uncultured bacterium | reverse complement strand
TGGGGCATGGGACCATCGGTAGCAGCAACGACCAGGATAGCGCCGTCCATCTGAGCAGCACCAGTGATCATGTTCTTAACGTAGTCAGCATGGCCCGGGCAGTCAACGTGAGCGTAGTGACGCTTCTCGGTCTGGTACTCGATGTGGGCGATGTTGATGGTGATACCGCGGGCGGCCTCTTCCGGAGCGGAATCGATCTGGTTGAAGTCGTACTCCGGGTTGACATCCGGGAACTCCTCGTGCAGCACCTTGGAGATGGCGGCAGTCAGGGTAGTCTTACCGTGGTCGACGTGGCCCGCCGTGCCAACGATAACGGGACACTCCACCAGCGCTTTAACCTCACTCATCGAGCAATCGCCTTCTCAACGCACGCGACGAGCGTCGATGCCGCCGTCTCGATATCGCGGTCACCCACGAGTGTGCGCACGTCAAACAGGACGCGATCGTGCGAGGCGCGCGTGACGACCGGCGTGTCGAAATCTTGGACGAGCGAGCGCTTGAGTGCGTCAACGGAAAGACGCTCATCGACGAGGCGCACGGCAACGCACATGGTGGGCAGCTCCACGGTAGGCAGCGCGCCGCCACCAGGGGTCGACGATTCCTCGACGATCTCCACCTGAACGGCACACGGGTAGCCAGCCTTATCGAGCCCGGCGACCATACGATCGCGCAGCTTGCGGGCACGTCGCTCCAAATGGGCCTGCGGCAGCGTAAGCATGCTGAGCACCGGAATATCGCGATGGGCAACATCGGCGCCGTCCATGTAGATACGCAGCGTGGCCTCGAGCGCCGTCAGCGCGAGCTTGCCCGGGCGCAGGGCGCGCATAAGCGGATGTGACCCACAGGCCTGGACCAGATTGCGACGGCCCATGATAATGCCCGCTTGTGCGGCACCGAGCAGTTTATCGCCCGAGCACGACACCAGATCGAGCCCTGCCAAAACCGAAGCCGGCGTGGTTTCTTCGCCGCCGCGCACCAAGATGTCGTCGGGCAACAGCGCGCCCGAGCCCTGGTCCTCGTAGAACAGCAGGCCATGCTTGTGGGCCAGAGCGGCAAGCTCCCGAGAGCCCACCTCCTCGTGAAAGCCCTCGATGCGATAGTTGGAAGGATGGACCTTGAGGATCATCGCCGTATCGGGCGTGATGGCGCGCTCATAGTCGTCCAAATGCGTGCGGGTGGTGGCGCCGACCTCGACGAGTTTGGCGCCCGAAGCCGCCATGACATCGGGGATGCGGAAGCTGCCGCCGATCTCGACAAGCTCGCCGCGGCTGACGATAACCTCCTTGCCTGCGGCATGGGTCGCCAGCACCAGCAGTACCGCGGCGGCGTTGTTGTTGACCACGAGCGCGTCCTCGGCACCGGTGAGTGAGCGGATCAGCTGCGCGGCGTGCTCCTTGCGCGACCCGCGCGAACAGGTGTCCACGCTGTACTCGAGCGTGCTGTAGCCGCGCGCGACCTCGGCCACGGCCTTGGCGGCCGACTCCGCGAGCGGGGCGCGACCCAAGTTGGTATGGATGCCCACACCCGTGGCGTTGACGGCAGGACGCAGGCTCGGCAGTGCGGATCGATGTGCACGCCACTCGATAGCCGAGGCCAGGTCGCGCTTAGAGCGCGGGGCGGCACCGGCGCGAATGGCGGCGCGCTCCTCGTCGAGCTCGGCCGTGACGGCGGCATGCACCACCGCGTCGCAGGTCTCCCCCGCCGCCTTCACTACCGGCCACTCGGCAAGCAGTTCGTTGACGGAGGGAATGGCGCGCAGGCGGGCACGCACCTCATCGGACATGTTCTGGCTATCGCTCATGTGCGGCCTTTCAAAAGAAACGTGGATCAGTCGAATACATCAGCTGAGTCAATTACTCGTTATTATCCTCGCGCGCCGCGATCTTTTCCACGCGAACGGCGTTTTCCTGGGTGAGCGAGGCGCCCGTCAACGGGTCCCAACGCAACGGTGTATTGTCGAGCGGTCCCACGCCCAAGGCTTGAGCGCCGCCGGCATCGGCGCTAAACGAACGTCCGCCGGGGGCGGCCGACGTAAAGATGCACGCCGGATGCAGGTACGGCGTCGTCTCCACGCGCACGCGGTCGCGGCCCATATCGCTCACGAGTTCGACGATCTCGCCGTCGGCGATGCCCATGCGTGCAGCAGCATCGGCATTCATCTGCACGGCATCCAGGTCCGATCCAGCCTCGGCGGCACCTTGAGCCGCACGCCTGCGCGAGGTGTGCGACTCCAAGGGACGGTTGCCGCTTATGAGGCGAACCATCCCCAGGCCGGGCTCCACCATGGGCGCGACCCAACCGGGAACGCGGCCCAGACCGACTCGCTCCCATACGTCGCTTGCCAGCGCAATTTTGCCGCCATCCAAGGGAATCGCCGGCTCGCCCGTACGCGACGGCAACGCAACACCCGTGTCGGCCCAGCCGCGTTCCTTGAGCTCGTCCAGATCGCTCCCAAACGGTGCCACCTGGGCAGCCGACAGATCGTCAGACGTAAACAGGTAGTAC
>CAJMPM010000257.1 GCA_905215225.1 uncultured bacterium | reverse complement strand
AGTAAGTGTAAGCGCGCCCGTGACCTCGCCCACAAGCGGCGAGGTGAGCTTGCAGATGTCCTTTTCGGTATCGCTTTTGGGCGTGCCCACGGTAACGGTGGCAGCAAGCGTCTTGTCCGCGCCCGTGACCTTTGCGGCCACGATGGGCTGGGCATCGGTACCCTTCCAGGTGAGCTTTACGGTGCTGTTGGCGTCGCTGAGCTCGATGTTGTTGAAGAGCGTCTTGTTGACGGTCAGGGTCCTGTCGCCGAGGTTGAGCTCGCCTTTGAAAGGGTAGGCATCGCTGCCGAAGCCCTGGAACGTGAGGCTACCCAGGCCGTCCACGATCTCCGCGCCGCACACGTCGAAGTCGATGCCGGTCGAGCCACCTTTGGAGATGTTCGCGTTCTGGTAGATGGCGGGATCGGTGTTGGAGATGGCGATAAGGTCGGCGTTGGACTCAAAGGTAATGGCCGTGACGGCGCCCAAGTCGTCAGTGATGACATCGCCGTCACCCAACTTGCGCCTGAGAGCCTCGACAGTAGTGATGGGGTAGGTGGTGTTTGCCTGGGCAGCGGCATCCGCGTCCGCGTCATCCGCTTGTTCTTCGTCAGCAGCACCCTCATCGGCAGCCGCATCGTCTTGGGACGCGTCGCCCTCCGCTGGAGCATCGCCGCTGGTGGTTCCATCGATCGTGGAGTCCTGCGATTCGCCAGCGTTGGTAGAACCGTCGCCGCCCTCGGTGGCGCCAGCATCGGCGCCCGGAGTCGTCGCGGCGTCATCAGATGCAGCCTGGTCAGCATCTTGCAGCGCGGTTGCCACAGCATCCTGTACGGAGCGCGCCGTGTTGCCCGCGGCGCGCGCGGCAGAGACAGACGCCTCCATAACGGCGTCGAGCTCTTGCGCGAACACCTCTGTGGAAGGCGCGAGCGCCTGGAAAATCATGATCGCAGTCAGGCATGCGGTTGTTATGCGCTTTGCCGTTCTCATCTGGTCCTACCTCGTTCTATCTCATGCCCCGTGCGGGGTCTCAAAATCACAGATTGCGGTTGGCCTACGCAGCCCTGCACGTAACACCGATGTCATCCCAGCTGCCGGGCGCGGTATCCGTCGAACGGTAAAAGGTAATAATCTCCGACCCGGGATCCATGGTGAACGTAACCGACCTTCCATCAAAGGTCGCGTCGGAATGATTCGTCGCCAAAAATGGGTCAAGCTCAACCTTGTCGCCCCATGTAAGCTTGATTTTTGTTGGCGCGCCCGTAACGGTCACGCGATAGTTGTAAGCGTCGAAAGCGTTGATATCCGAGTTCTTGTCGACCCACTCGCCCGAAACGCCCGAAGCCGTCACCTCTGCACGCTCGGAAGGCGCAATCTTCGCGGCGCGCCATTTTAGGTTGGTGCCAGGGCTATTGGAGCCGACCCGGGCCTTAACGGTAAAGGATGCTTTGTTGAGGTCTGCCTTGGAAAACGTAACCTTATAGGTATACATGGTTGCCTTGTTGGCAGGGAAGGAAAGGTCGACCGTGCCGCCCGCCGTCAGCGTGGGCGAACCGCTTATGCTCCAATCTGTCGTTCCCGTCGCCTCCACGCTCAGCGTCGCGTTAACGTCCTTGTCGTTGACCTTGTTCTTGTCGCCCAGCAGATGGTTGTAAATGCGAAAGGTAAAGAAGCAGTTTTCCCCACTCGTGTCGGCGATGACGCTTCGGACGGCAATGTCCCCGTCATTCAGCGTCTCATTCGTGTAGCCCGTAAGCATGTCCGAGGCAAACAGCGCCTGTGACGTGCCCGAGACAGCGACCGACTTAAGGAAGTCGCCCGCCAAAAAGGCCGTGTAGGTAAGGTAGGTTCCCGTCGCAATCGCGACGGCACACAGCAGCACCGCAACTGCCCATAGGCGTTTACGCACTTTAGAAGCAGGGGCCGCCGTCTCCGCGCAGCAAGGCTCTGCCTTAGAATCATCAACCTGTGCAAAGTGCTTGCCAACAGGCCTCGCGATTTCATTTTGCTCGTTCTTGTCTTTCCGCATCTGGCGCCCCTCCCTTCCTACTTATTAGTTATTAGTGCCGCTCATGCCGCGAGCAATTAGGTAAACCATGTCGGTTTCTTTAACGTTGGAGACTGTCTTTCCGTTTACGGTCACAACGCCTGGATTCCACGTACATTCGATGATGAAGTTCGTGGCGGCGTTGGCTGTGTTGCCATTCCAGCCATCGAGCCCACTCCCTGCGAACTTGTGGTACCGAAACTGCGGACGGGCGTTTTACTGGACGCTCTTATACGTACCGTACGTTGGGTCACTGTCGGAAAGCTTTTTAGCTAAGCTGTTTGTCGCATCCGCGCTATTGATAAAGGTGAACGAAATCGGATCCCCCGTCGTGCTCCACGAATACGGCTGATTGAGCCCGTCGAGGCCGACCACAGTGCCGCTCGTATTACTCGGATCGTTGACCGTCACGTGATATACGTTGATCGTCAGCCCCGTGATATTCGTTGTGTTGGCAACCTGCAGCTCAAACGCTTGACC
>CAJMPM010000256.1 GCA_905215225.1 uncultured bacterium | reverse complement strand
TTTCGTGCCGTGCCAGCGCGTGGGTGCCGCCGACGGCTCGCTTATCGGATATGCCGGCGGGCTTGATCGCAAGGAGTGGCTGCTTCGGCTTGAGGGCGCGTACGAGGAATAACGCCAGGGCATTTTGCATAACTAGGATGCCTTGAAAGAACGAGGCGCCGTCTTTTCGCGACCGGCATACGTCCAAGTGCTCGGCACATGCGCCTTAAGTTTGGCTAAGCCTTATCCAGCGTTTTTAAAACCATGCGGCTTGAGCTGCTAAGGCTGCGCTAAGGCAGCTGGCGGTGCGCTATCATCGGCAGTATCGAAACCTGTATAGCCGTGCGCCAAAGGAACAACTATGAAGCTGATGCTTGCCGAGGACGAACCCGGTCTCTCCCGTGCCCTTACCGCGATTCTGCAACATAGCGACTACGAGGTCGACACCGCGCTCGACGGTCTGACGGCACTCGAATATCTACTTGCCAATGACTATGACGCCGCAATCCTGGACATCATGATGCCCGGTATGGACGGCATCGAGGTACTCAAGCGCACGCGTGAGGCCGGCAAACGCCTGCCCATCATCATGCTTACGGCCAAAAGCGAGGTGTCCGATAAGGTCGAGGGGCTGGATGCCGGTGCCAACGATTACCTGACCAAGCCGTTTGCCGCCAAGGAGCTGCTTGCGCGTATTCGTGCCATGACGCGCGCTGCGACGGCAATTGACGCCACGACGCTCAGCGTGGGCAACGTGCGCCTCGACACGGCATCGTGCACACTCGTTGGGCCTTTGGGCGAGGAACATCTGGCCAATCGTGAGTTTCAGCTTATGGAGCTCTTTATGCGCAACCCCGGCACGCGCATGCCCACCGAGCGTTTGATGCTCGAAGTTTGGGGTGAGGACGCGCCCGAAGGCGCTAACGTGGTGTGGGTCTATATCTCGTACCTGCGCAAAAAGCTGACGGCGCTTGGTGCCAACGTGGCCATCCGTGCATCGCGCAACCAGGGCTATTCGCTCGAGGTTGTTGAGGAGGGCGAATAGGCGTGAGCGCGAGCGCGTGGTGGAAGCGCATGGCGACTAAGCTCGGCATGGGAGCGGACTCGGGTAATCCGGGGCGCGTCGATGCTGCCAGTGCAATGGGACGTCGCCTGCGTCGTAAGTTCATCCTGGTTGCCATGGGTGCCGTGACCGCCGTGCTTACGCTTATCATCGCCGGCATCAATATCGTCAACTACTCGCATGTCTGCAAGATGGCCGACGCTCGTCTGGACTATATCTTGGCGGGCAAGGACGGCATCGATTGGACGGATGAGCCCAAGACCGATCTCGGCGAGGATGTGGGCGCCGGTAAGACCGCTGCCGGTGACAGGGTGGTCATGCGCACCGGGCACTTCGAAGGTATGACGGCGGAGTCTCCCTTCGACACGCGCTACTTTACGGTGTCGATTGCCGGTGGGCAGGTGACCGATGTCAACACGGCCCGCATTGCCGCGGTGGGTGCCAAGCGTGCTGCACGCATCGCTGCAGGACTATATTCCAAGGGTTGGACCTCGGGCTTTTCTGGTAACTACCGCTATACGGTTACGGTTCAGGGCGACGAGACCACCTATGTGTTTGTGGACTGCTCGCGCGAGCTTGCAAGCTTTCATTCGTTTTTGAGCGCGAGCGTGGCGATTAGTTGCATTGGCTGGCTGGCGGTGTTGGCAATTGTGGCGGGTGCCTCGGGCGCGGTGATTCGGCCGATGGTCGAGAGCTACAGCAAGCAAAAGCGCTTTATTACCGATGCAAGCCACGAGATCAAGACGCCGCTGGCCGTGATTGATGCCGCCAATGAGGTGCAAGAGATCGAGAGCGGCGAGAGCGAGTGGACGCAGAGCATTCACGAACAGGTTGCACGGTTGACGGCGCTCACGGAGCGTCTGGTGTTTTTGGCTCGCATGGACGAGGGTTCGGCGGGCTTTACCATGATATCGATCGATCTTTCGGAGGCAGTGGACAAGGCGGCGTCGCCGTTTGAGTCGGTGGCGGTTTCGCGTGGCAAGCGTCTGTCGACGTCGATTGCGAGTGGCGTGCGGGCCCATGCCGATGCTGCAGCGGTGGCGCAGGTGGTTGAGCTGCTGCTGGATAACGCCACGCGCTATGCGAGTGAGGGCAGTGTAATTGAGTTGAGTCTGCGTGCCGTCTCACGCGGTGCAGGCAAAGGTTCGGCCGAGCTTGTCGTTTCGAACGCCGTGGACGAGCTGCCCGAAGGCGACCTAGATCGATTGTTCGACCGCTTCTATCGTGCGGACGTGTCGCGCAGCTCCAAGACGGGCGGCTCGGGCGTGGGCCTATCCGTGGTGCGTGCCATCGCCGAAGCCCATGGTGGGAGCGCTTCTGTCTGCGGCCACGGCAACCAGATCACCTTCACCGTCCGCCTCTAAAACCTGCCAAAATGAACCTGTCCCTTTTGGGGGTGCGGACAGAAAGTTGGACCGCGGGGCGGTCCGGACTGGAGGTTCGCATGTACAGCAGGGAGAAGGTCG
>CAJMPM010000255.1 GCA_905215225.1 uncultured bacterium | reverse complement strand
TCAAGATCTACCCTAACCGCATTGAGGTACTCAAGAAGGGCACTTTCGGCGGCAAGCACACCGAGATTGTCTACCTTAAGGACATCACGGGGGTCAGCAGGATCAAGGGTCGCGACGTTCTTCTGCGCAACAGGCTGTTGACTGCCTGTGTCTTTAGCCTGAGCAGCCGCTCCCAGGCCCAGGTATTTGTGAACGCGCTGAACATGGTGATGTAGCCGACGTCGGCGTGCGGGCCAGACTTATGCCCGCGCATCTGGCGGCACGGTGGCTGGTCGTTCAACCTGCGAGGCGTCCTTTATGAGCTGGTCCCTCATGTCAAAATATAGGGGCGCAGAACGGTATTCCGCGCCCCTGATTGAGCCGATGCGTCTGAAAGCCGGCTTGCCTATTCGCTGTCGTCCCCAGCGTTTTCGCGGTCACTGGCAAGCATTGCTGCGCCGGCGACCGTCGTCGCTACGGCGGCAGCGGCGAGCCCGGCGGCAATGCCAGAGCCGTCGCCCGTGCCGGCGAGCTTCTCGCCCGAGCCCTTGCTCTTGTTGCCCTTGCCGTTTTTGTCGGCGCCGCCTGTGTTGGAGCCCGTGCCGTTGCCGGTGCCGGCGCCGCCCGCGTTGCCCGAGGCTGCAACGGTAAAGCTTGCGGCTCCGTCGCTGGCGAGCGTGTAGTTCTCCGACGACTCCCACAATATACCATTCACGCGCACCCAGTACGTTCCTGCGGCAAATGTTTCGCCCTCGGCCATTGCCGTGCCCGGAGCGCCGTCCGCGTCGTGCACAAACTCGAGCTGGGCCGTGCAGGCATCGGTTTCGAGCTTGCCCTCGAGTGATGCCGCAATCTTGGCGCGCACGTCTTCGCCGGCCTTAAGGCCTTCGAGTCCCTCAAAATGGGGCGTCAGCGCACGTGGATCGATATCGATGGGCACAGGGCCCTGCAGCCCCGTAACAGTCTCGTTGCCCAGGGCGTCGACATCCACATATTCGATGGCAAACGCATGTCCCGAGGCTGCTACGTTGAGTACGTTGCTGCTATCGACGAGGCGGAAATGACCCTCGCCAACGGTCTTGCCGTCCTGGAGCGAGGCGGCGCTCAGCGAGTCGCCATATGTCATGTGCATGCGGGCTGGGAGGTAGCACGAAGCCGTCTGCTTGTGCTCCGTATCGTAATTGCGCTGGTAGATGCTCCGGGCCAGTGCCGCATCAACAAAGTCGGATGCGATGATGCCAATGTGCTTGCGGCAGTCCGCCTTTGTGCTCTCAACTCCGGTATTGTTTATATACGAGCTCTTGTACAGGTGCTCGTTGACCACTCGCGCTGCGGTAAAAGGGTTGTTTTGCGTGCAGCTCGTGTAGTTGATAAACCAGCAGCGCTCCGTTGCCTGCACCGTTGTCCCGTCCGCGGCAGTGATATCTACGGTGCTGCGCTCGAACTCGGACGCTGCCTTCAGGGCCATATCGACCCAGTCGATCTTACTGGATCCCGTGCAGTTGTAATGGTCTTGGGCATATACCGCTGTGCTATAGGGCTCTTTGTCGCCCGTATTGCCCGCAGCCTCAAAGCCTTGCTCGTATTTCACGAGGCACATGGACTTTCCGGAATGCGCCTTGATCTTGTCATCCCATTCGGTGAGGTTGAGGCCCCACGTGTGGCCGTCTACGCTGTCGCCGGCGAGTTTAAATCGACGCAGCAGGACGATCTTTCCGCGCACCTCGTTCAGTGTGGGGACATGGCTCGACGTATAGAACAGATCGGAGTTATTGCCCATAACATTGGCAAAAGCCGTCGTAACACTTTCGTCGGTAGCCTCGTCGTTGCCTCGTGACACAAGCATGATGAGCGCTTCTGACGGGTGTTCGTTCAAAAATGTTTTGAAGTAACCGATGACATCGGAGAGATGTATAAAGCCCCCGTCTTTTTTGAGCAGGTAGCATATTCCATGGTCGATGCCGGGGTCGCCTTTATCGTTGTTCTTTCCAAGTCGGATATCAAAATAGCGAATGCCTTCGAGCAACTGCGTGGGGATGTAATCCTGCTGGCACTTTGCAAGCGAGGTTTGGGGCTCGGTGTCGTTGTCGACGCTGCAAGTGCTCGAATCATGCGTGCCCGGGATGCTCAGCTCGTCGAGGTACTTGCTGCCATCGACGTGGCTCATCCAACATGGTCCGTCGACGTAGCTGCTATACGTGGTCCAGTCGATACTTCTAACTGTGGTATTGATCTTGCCCATGTCGTAACCGACAAGTTCTAGCTCCCACGGAATGCTCTTACTCTTATGGCAGATCTTATTGTTGTCCTGGTCTTTGCCGTCCGATTCTATTGCCAGGTACTTAATGTCTTTTTTCTCGGTTTCTTTCTCGACCGTGCGGTCTCGGATGATGTTGGTTCCGTTTGATTGACGCTCGAACGCAAAAGCGCGGCTGGGCTTGTTGTCATACTCGCCGCCCCATACGTGGATGACCTTTCCATCTTTGTCCGAGTCGTCGTCGACCGACCAAATGCTGTAGCCCGTCTTTTTATGCTCTTCGAAATTGA
>CAJMPM010000254.1 GCA_905215225.1 uncultured bacterium | reverse complement strand
CAGCTTTGCTGCTAGCGGGGCACGTAGCGACCGGGTTGGGCTCCGGTGGGCTCGCCGTCGCGCGCTGCCAGCACGCCGTTGACGTAAACAGCCTTGGCGCGGCCATGTGCCTCAAAACCCTCGAGCGGCGTGTAGTCCACGGCCTGATGCTGCGTCGCGGCACTGATCGTCCAGCGCGCCTTGGGATCCCACACGCACACGTCGGCATCGGCACCCTCGGCAAGACAGCCCTTGCGCGGGTACATGCCAAACACGCGCGCCGGGCTCTCACTCATCAAGCGGCACAAATCCTCGGGTCCCAGCTGTCCCTCAAAGCTCGTGGCAATCGCAACGGGACGATGCTCCACGCCGGGCCCGCCGTTGGGAATCGCGCGAAAATCGTCGCGCCCGCGGTCCTTTTGCCCGTGCAGGTTAAAGCTGCAATGATCGGTCGCAATAGTATCGATCTCGCCGGCCACAAGCGCCTCGCGCAGGGCTGCACGGTCACCGGCATGGCGCAGCGGCGGGCTCATCACGTACTTGGCGCCCGCAAAGCCGTCCTCGCCCTGCTCCAAGTAGCATGTATCGTCGAGCATCAGATACTGAGGGCAGGTCTCGACATAGATGTTCTTCTGTCCGCGCGCTTTGGCAGCGCGAATGGCCTCGAGACCCAGCTTGGTCGAAAGGTGCACCACGTTGACCGGTGCGTCGCCGGCCAGGTGCGCCAGATACAACAGACGGCTCACGGCTTCGGCCTCGCACACATCCGGACGGCTGAGCGCATGTCCCTCGGGCCCATGAATCCCCTGCTCGTACACGCGCTTCTGCAGCTCATTCACCAGCGTACCGTTCTCGCAATGCACGCACAGGATACCGCCAATACGCTTGAGCTCCTCGAGCACCTCGAGCGTCTCGGCATCGTCCAGGCGCAGATGATCGTAAGCAAAGTAGGTCTTGAACGACGATACGCCCGCCTCGCGCATGGCCGAAAGATCGGCGCGGTTGCGCTCGTTCCACTCGGCGAGTGCCATATGAAAGGCGTAGTTAGCCGTGCAGGTGCCGTCGGCGCGATGATGCCACTCGGCAAGGGCAGCGGGCATGGGCACGCCGCGAGCGGCCGTCGCGTAGTCCACAATGGTCGTCGTGCCGCCGCAGGCAGCCGCGCGCGTGCCGGTCTCAAAGCTATCGGCTGTCCTATCCATGCCGGTCCAGCACTGCATGTGCGTGTGGCCGTCGATAAAGCCGGGAAACACCCAGCAGCCCGCGGCATCCTCGACGGTATCGCCCTCGGCCGGCTCAATCGCCGCGGCGATCCGCACGATCTTTTCGCCATCCATGGCAAGATCGGCGCGGCGAAGTCCCTGTGGCGTCACGAGCGCGCCGTTTTTGATGATGATCATGTTGCTCCTTATTGATTAATACAGTTGGCCACGCGATCAAAATACGAGCAGGCCGCGATATGCTCCGTTATGCGTCGCTGTCCCTCGGCGGTATCGACATCCCACAGCTCATAGGCGCGCGCTTCGACCAGCGCAACGTCGACGCGGCCTTTGAGAATCGAACCGCCGCCGTCCTTGCCCTCAAGACACATAAGTGCATCGAACAGTTCCGCCGGAAAGAGCACCGGGCTCGAAGGCTCACCGTTGCACGCAAGACGCACCGGATGCTTGCGGCCACACTCGCCAAACGCACGAACCATAGCCTCAAAAGAACCCGAACTCACGAGCGGCTGGTCGCCCGTCAAAATGAGGCAACCTTTCCAGTTGCGTTCGACTCCCCACGAAAGGCCCGCACGGACGCTTTCGCTGCGCAGCTCGCCATCGTGCAGCACGCACGGGCAATGCTTGTCCTCGCAAATCTGAGCGACCCCGGGCCAACGCGTCGAAACCACGACGTCAAAGCCCCGGGGAACCGAATCGATGGCCCGGGCAATCAGCGGCTCGCCATAGATATCGGCAAGCATCTTGTTAGAGCCAAACCGCTTGCCCTCGCCCGAAGCCATAATGACGCATCCAAGTTTCATGGTGATACCTCCCCTGAAACCATCGTACCCATAACTCGCGCCGCGGGTGCATAAAGATGGTGTCCTGGCCGTTGGCGGCCTTATAACGCAGCGACGCTTTTGTTATTTGCGACCATGTGGCATTTGTGGCACAGTGAGCCCAAACAAATTTTTAGGAAGGCACCCATGACCCCCGCACAGATTGAGTTTTATAAGCGCCTTGCACACGGCCTGGCGCTCCAATTTGGCCCCAACTGCGAAATCGTCGTCCACGATCTGGAGACCGAGGACGTGGACAACTCCAACGTAGTGATCGAAACCGGCCACGTCAGCGGGCGCAAACTGGGTGACGGCCCCAGCCATATTGTGTTTGAGTCCATGCACGAGGGCGCCACCGACGTACACGACCGCGAGCCATACCTCACCAAAACCACCGATGGCAAGCTGCTCAAGTCCTCGACCATCTTTATCCGCAACGACGAGGGCAAGCCCGTCGGCATTTTGGGCATCAACTTTGACATTACGCTTATGAAGGCTTTTGAGCGT
>CAJMPM010000253.1 GCA_905215225.1 uncultured bacterium | reverse complement strand
CCCCTATCGATCAGACTTACGCTAGGGGACATTCTGCAACAAGCCAGCCAGCAAGTCGCGCAACGACGAACCTTTCCAAATCCTCTATGGCAAGGAGGCACCCATGACACGCCTAGGCACCCTCTGCATGACTGCGCTCGCCATCGCAACGTGCTCGTTGGCCCTCTTGGGCTGCGGCAACGCGAATGGCAAAACCGACACATGCGAACCGAACCCTGGCAGCACAAAAGCCATCGAGAAAACGACGCCATCGGAGAGCTTCGACAAAATAGACGAGGACATCGTCGATCCCCAGAGCTTGGGTCCCGATTCCCAAGAACAGTTCCCCATCGACCTTGAGGCAGACGAGAACGTCCTTGTTGCCTGCGTGGGCAAGGACACGGATGGCTACGGTGACGCCGTGTTGGTCTTTGCGGTGACAAACAACACCGATGTCGACATGATGTTTGGCGATGTCGATGCTTATGCCTACGTCAACGGTGTCGTCCGCGACGTGCGCATGCGCCAACCCGTCGCCGCAGGCGAAGAAACGACCGCGGTGCTCGCCTTTGTAGGCACCTTCGACGATCCGGACTTTGACGTGAACAACGACCTCAACGACATCTACCTCAACATTTGGATGTTTGAGGAGCAAAGCGGCAACGTCTACTTTAGGGACCTGGTGCACATTCCGTAGAGGATGACGCTCGGCACAAGCCAAGCATGGCATATAACGCAAACGAGGGACGACCCAATCGGATCGCCCCTCGTCTTTAACACGTCAACTATGCGCGTGGCGTTTACTTGACCACCAGGTTGACCAGCTTGCCGGGCACGCAGATGGCCTTGACGACCGTCTTGCCCTCGAGCCACTTGGCGACGGCGGCCTCGGCGGCAGCCTGCATATCCTCATTGGAGGCATCGCGGGCAACGTCGACGCGGCCGCGGACCTTGCCGAGCACCTGGACGACGATCTGCACCGTGTCCTCAACGGACTCGGCCAGGTCGAACTCGGGCCAGGCGGCGGTGTAGGCGTTGCCCTCGCAGCCGAGTGCCTCGTGCCACAGCTCGTCGGCCCAGAACGGGCAGATGGGCGCCAGGACGCTCACGATGTCCTTGGCCACGCCGTAGCACAGGGCCTTGTCGCGGGCGGTACCCTCGGTGGCGTTGAGGTAGGCGCTCGCCGCGTTGACGAGCTCCATGACGGCCGAGATCGCGGTGTTGAACTGGCCACGGTCGAAGTCCTCGGTGCACTTGGCGATGGTGCGGTGACGCTCGCGGTAGAGCTTCATCGCGGTCTCGTCGAGCACGGACTTGTCGAAGGCCACGTTGGCGTCACCCGACTGGACGAGCTGCCACACGATACGCCAGGCGCGCTTGATAAAGCGGTTGGCGCCCTCGACGGCCTTGGGATCCCAGTCGAAGTCCTTCTCGGGCGGGGCGATAAACAGGATCGCCAAACGCATGGTGTCGGCGCCGTAGGGCTCGATGACCGAGCTCGGGGGCACGACATTGCCCTTGGACTTGGACATGGTGTCGCCGTTCTCGTCCTTGACCATGCCCTGGCACAGCAGGTTAGTGAAGGGCTCGTCCACACTCAGCAGGCCCAGGTCGCGCAGTGCCTTGGTAAAGAAGCGGCTGTAGAGCAGGTGCAGAATGGCGTGCTCGATGCCGCCGATGTAGTTATCGACGGGCATCCAACGGTCGGCCGCCTCGCGGGAGAAGGGCAGCTCGGTGTTGTGCGGGTCGGTATAGCGCAGGTAATACCAGCTGGAGCAGGTGAAGGTGTCCATGGTATCGGTCTCGCGCTTAGCCGGGCGACCGCAGACCGGGCAGGTGGTCTCGTAGAAGTCCTTGCACTCGGCGAGGGTATCGCCGGCGCCCAGGTCCAGGTTCTCGGGCAGCGTCACCGGCAGCTGATCCTCGGGCACGGGCACGATGCCGCAGTGCTCGCAGTGGATGGCCGGGATGGGGTTGCCCCAATAGCGCTGACGGCTGATGAGCCAGTCGCGCAGACGGAACTCGACCTTGCGACGACCGCAGCCCATGGCCTCGAGGTCGGCCACGATGGCAGCCTCGCCCTCGGAGTGCTTACCGCCGCGCATGCCGGTGTACTTGCCGGACTGTACGAGCGTGCCCTCGGCAGCGTGGGCGCAATCCCAGTCGACGGTCTCGGCATGGAAGGTATCGATGGTCTCGCCGCTGGCCTCGACGGCAGCGCGGTCGTCATCGTCCAGGATGATCGGCACGATCGGCAGGTCGTACTTGCGGGCAAACTCAAAGTCGCGCTGGTCGCCGCAGGGAACGGCCATGACGGCGCCAGTGCCGTAGTCGGCAACGACATAATCGGCAACCCACACGGGAACCTTCTCGCCGTTGACGGGGTTCACCACGTAGCGGCCCGTAAAGGCACCGTGCTTCTCGAGAGTGCCCTGGGCACGCTCCACGGCAGAGATATGCTTGGAGTCCTCGACGATCTTGGTCACGGCCTCCTCGTACTCCGTGCCTCGACGCGCTCGTGCAGACGGGCGTACTCGGGAGCCAGGACATAGAAGGAA
>CAJMPM010000252.1 GCA_905215225.1 uncultured bacterium | reverse complement strand
CCATACCGACCCACTCCCCTGACAACAGGCAATCTGACCCAATCGTCAATAGATAAGAAGGGCTTTGCCGGTAGTGTCGAGAAAGTTGGTGTAGCGCCCGATCCGAAGCGAGTCGGCCCGGCGTCCTAGAATCTGGAATACGGTTGATATCCTATGCCGCCTCGACCCTGTCCGCAAGCTCGAGGCCGGACTCGAGCATCTTCCTGGCCTCCGCCTCAAGCCGCGCCCAATCGACGGGACCGTCGATTCCCCGAGTGCGACCGTCATCGTAGAGCTCGTTCATCCTCACCTCCGAGAAGTACCTGGACTCCTGCCATATCTCGTCCTGCTCGCACATGACCGCGCCCGCGAGCCGCACCAGCGAGCCCGTGGAGGGGAACACCTGCACGACGCGCGACCTGCGCTTTATCTCCCGGTTGGTCCTCTCCTGCACGTTGTTGGTGCGCAGGCGCTTCCAGTGGGTCGGCGGGAAGTCGAGGTAGGCCAGCGCGTCGGGCTCGGCCTCCTCCAGCACCGCCGCCGCCCTGGGGCAGCACCCCTCCAGCATGTCGCACGCCGCGTGGTACATGGCCGTCACGGTGGCGGCGTCGCGCCCGCGGAACACCTGCGACACGATCCTGCCCACGCGGCGCCTGAGCTGCCAGGAGCCGGCCTCGCGCATGCAGTCGCGCATGAGGTGGACCGCGCAGCGCTGCCACGCGGCGCCCTGGAAGACCTCGCCGAGCGCCCGGACGCGCCCCGGGTGGGCGTCCGAGACGACGAGCCGCACGCCCGCCGCCCCGCGCGAGCGGATAGCCCGCAGGAAGGCGAGCCACGAGTCGTAGGACTCGGTGTCGACCACGTCGACGCCCAGGACGCGCCTCCAGCCGCCCGCATCGCAGCCGATGGCGGTGACCACGGCGGTGGAGGCGACGCGCCCCTCGCGGCGGCACTTGACGTAGGTCGCGTCGAGCCAGACGTAGGGCACCGGCGAGCCGCCGAGCGGCCTTGCGCACAGGTCCTCGATGTCTGCGTCCAGGCTCGAGGCGATGGCGCTCACCTGGTCCTTCGAGAGTCTGGAGACGCCCATCTTCTCGGCCACCCTCTGCACCTTGCGGGTGCTGGTGCCCGTGGCGTACATCTCGGCCACGGCGGCCACGAGGGCGCGGGCGACGCGCTGGTAGCGCTCGAGCACGTCCTCGGGGAAGAAGCTGCCGGAGCGCAGCTTGGGGATGCGCAGCGTCAGCGTGCCGACGCAGGTGGCGAGCGACCTCTCGCGGTAGCCGTTTCGGCTGTTCCCCCCGCCACCGCAGAGCTGGTCGGCCTCGGCGTCCATCACGGCGTTCACGACCTGCTCGGCGAGACGCCTGAGCAGCTCCTGCATGTCGATGGCGCCGTCGTCGAAACGGGGCATGGCGAGCATGTCCGGCGTCGGGTCTGATAAGATTTCCATAGCGGTCTTCGTCCTTTCCTAGAACCTGTTGTTGTGGTGATTTCAGATTCTAGGACGAAGGCCGTTCTTCGTTAAACGGGCGCTAGGGCGCCGGCCTTACACCAACATTTTCGACGCGATCGCAATTCGATAGTCATCATTTGTAATAATTTGAGAAACGTCACTGCGATCACGACACACGAAACGCCAACAGGACTCATCACCCGCAACAAAAGACACCGGGGGTTTTGGCCCCGGTGTCCCGAATAACATCTTGATACAAAACACAATCAGTCAAGAGGCTGCGGATCAATCTAAGCTGAGTTGACCATAAGACATGAGCCCATTCCGCTAATCTAACTCAAATATCTTATACACCTCAACCGCAAAGCAGAAGACCCCGGCGAAAACTGCGGCGAGCATAGATTTAACCGCTACCGCAGTGATGACCCCAGCAATAATAGCTGGAAATAAAAGCATCGAGAAGAATACCAACGCACCAGATCGTGCAGCCAACCACATCCGAAATCGAGCACGGATACCGATGACACCCATATGAGCTCTGGCGGCCAAATAACGAATGAACATAATTCGCACCTCAACCAAACTACGCTTTTTCCGGCCCCAATTAATAAGCTACTTAGCAAACTGCTCGAGAATAGAACTCAGGCACTTGGCTTGCACCTCAAGCGTCTGGTTGAACTGCTGTTTAATGAGGTCGGTCATGATTCCCTCGCTATCGTAGCGCTGGTACATCCTAGCGGAGTTTGCCAACGTAGACATCATCACGCTCGTAAGCTGATCTACATAGCTCATCTTTGCCGCAGCATTGAAGTATTCGACTGCAATGCGAATGCTTTCTACCTGGCCACGCTTAAACTCCCTAGAGCACCTATAAGTCCACGTAGCATTTACGACCGCGTTCAGCACCTCCTTCGTGAGCTTAATCTCGGTATCCGTCACTGGTCCAAGCGATATCGCTCCCATGGCAACCACCCTGCCTTTCGTCGTTTGCCCTACCTACATAATGCCGCGGACCAACAAGGTATTGAGTGACGAACCTGACCAAGTCCAGATGCACAAGTGCACAAGCCGACCAAGAAGCAGATACAAAGTCCGTGACAAAGCC
>CAJMPM010000251.1 GCA_905215225.1 uncultured bacterium | reverse complement strand
AGCAGCAAGATCACGTCGTCATCGGGAATTGCCGTCAGTGCCTTCTCGACCGCATCGGTGTTGGTCGCCTTGGAATCGTTGACGTAGCGCACTCCGTCAATCTCGCCACACGGCTCCACGCGGTGCTCGAGCGGCTGGAACGAGGCCAGACCGCGGCAGACACCATCGACATCGGCACCGACTGCCAGGGCTGCCGTGGCAGCGCACAGGGCATTGATAACATTGTGATGGCCCGAGATCTTGAGCTCGGATGCAGCGATGAGCGGGGTCTCGACGCCCTTCAGACGAACGACCATCTTGCCATCGCGCACAAATGCGGCGTCCTCGCCCACAGGCTCGTCAAAAGCAACCTTGCAGATGCGACGGCCCGGAACATAGATGTACTCATCGAACTCGTGGATACCGGCATCCTCGACGTCAACAATCACCAGGTCATCGTCGACCATATTCTCGAAGAGCTTAATCTTGGCGAGCGCATAGTTCTTATGGCTCTTATGCCAGCCCAGATGGTCGGGGGTAATGTTGAGCAGCACCGCCACACGGGGGTGAAGCTCCTGGGTCGTTGCGATCAGATAGCTCGAAAGCTCCGCCACAAACCACTCGTTATGCGCACGGCCATCGACCTCGTTCACCGGAGGCTCGCCAATGTTGCCGACAGCAACGCTCGCCTCGCCCGCTGCCTTAAGCAGGTAATCGGTCAGTGACGTGGTTGTCGTCTTGCCGTTGGTGCCCGTAATGGCAATCCAATTTTGGGGAGACAGACGGTAGGCAAACTCGGGCTCACCCATAATCTGGGCAGCGTGATCACGGCCAGCCTTAAAGAATGCCGAGAACTCCGAGATGCCCGGACACGTCACGCATACATCAAACGCGCCCTCGACCTGCTCGGTTCCGTAGACAAACGATGCCCCGTGCGCCTCGAGCGAGCGCGTGGCATCGTTGGGCTCGGACGTGCCGCCACCGTAAACGGTAACGGCACTCACACGCTCGGGATGTGCAAGCGCCCAGCGAGCGACATCAAGACCGGACTTACCCTGGCCCAAAACGAGCAGGCTAAAGACATCAGCAAGAGGCATGAAAGACCACTATCCCAACTGGAAGAACAAAGCAAGGCCAACGGCACCAAAGGCCGCAGCGATAATCCAAAATCGGATGACGACCTTGGTCTCGGCCCAGCCCTTCTTTTCGAAATGATGATGGATGGGCGCCATAAGGAAGACGCGCTTGTGCGTAAAGTGGAAATAGACAACCTGGATCATGACCGACAGGGTCTCGACGATAAACAGACCGCCGATGATGAGGGAAACGACTTCGGTGTTGGTCATGATGGAGGCGCAGGCAAAAGCGGCACCCAGGGCAAGCGAGCCGGTATCGCCCATAAAGATGCTCGCCGGATAGCAGTTGAACCACAGAAAGCCCAAGCAGGCACCGGCACACGCGGTGCAGAAGATGGACAGGTTCACGTCTCCGTGCAAAAACGCCATGGCAGCCATGGCCAGCATGGCGATCATGGAGGTGCCGCCGGCAAGACCGTCCAAGCCGTCGGTGAGGTTTACGGCGTTGGAACGGCCCGCGATCATCAGCCAGCAAAAGACAATGTAGAGCCACGGGAACGAAAGGCCGCAGATGGTGGGCGAAAGAACACCGAGGTCAATCGTCAGGCCGCCGGGAAAACGAATCTCGGGGGCGACGCCGCACCAGTTGACGGCAAGTACCGTAAAGGTGACACAGATAATGGTTAGGCCGATCATCTTGGCATGAGGCGTCAGACCGAGCGAGCGCCCGTGCGTAACGGAGGTCAGGTCGTCGATCAGGCCCAGCACGCCGGTCGCCAACGTGGCGAGCAGCACGAGCACGAGCTCGGTGGTGAGCTTGCCCATCAGCAGGCAGGTCAGCGAGATCGCGACGAGGATGACAACGCCACCCATGGTGGGCGTTCCCTGCTTAACCAAATGACGCTTGGGGCCGTCGGCACGAACCTGCTGGCCGATACCCTCGACCTTGAGCAGCTTGATCCACCACGGCATGAGCAGCAGCGCAATGGCAGCGGCGATGCCAAGCCCCAAAAAAGCCTGATACGTTGGATACGAGGGATTGCCGAACATGGGCTAGCACACACCTTCCACAAAGCGGTCGAGCTCAACAAAACGGGAACCCTTGACCAGTACAACATCATGTTTTTCAAGCGCGCCGCCCATGCGGTCGAGCACCTGCTGATAATCGGAGAACACCTGGATGCGGTCCTCGTCCATGCCCATCATGCGCGCGGCATCGGCCATAAGCTGGGCCAGCTCACCACCCACGCACGCCAGCATGTCGAGCTTCTTGGCGGCGGCATAGGCGCCCACGAGCTCATGCATGCGAGGAGCCTCATCGCCCATCTCGCCCATCTCGCCCAGGATCGCCATGCGAGACCCCGTGCACGAAAGCGAGCACAGCAGGTCGAGACCGGCTGCCATGGATTCGGCGCTGGCGTTATAGGAATCGTCGATGACGCGGGCACCGCTCTTGGCGCGCTTGATCTCCTGGCGGTGCCCGGTGATCGTGG
>CAJMPM010000250.1 GCA_905215225.1 uncultured bacterium | reverse complement strand
CGACGTTGTCTGCGGAGGGCTCTATATTACGCCCGAACGCAAAGAAAGCTTTAATTTCAGCGAGCCGTATATGGTGGCGGACGTTGTTATGGCTACTTATGAAAAAAGCGGAGTGGGAAATTTCTTCGCTTCTATCGGAGAAAGCTTTGAAAAGACATTTATCCGCGAAAGCCGCTGGAAGCTTATCGTAAAAGGAATTTTAACTACACTTCTGATAAGCGTTTGCGCGGTGCTCGGCGGAACGGTGCTCGGTTTCCTTCTCTATCTTGCGGCAAGGTCGAAAAACAGGGCTTTGTCTTCCGTTACACGTGTATTCACGAAGATATATTCCAAACTTATTACGGGAACACCGACGCTTGTCGTGCTGATGCTACTATTCTATGTGGTGTTCGGACGCTCGGATTTAGGCGGTACGGTTGTTGCCATCATAGGGTTTATTCTGACATTCGGCTCTTTTGTTTACGGTCAGCTGGCACTGACGGTGGAGGCGGTCGATAAGGGGCAGACCGAGGCGGCATATGCGCTCGTTCATAACAATCTGGGCGTCATATCCGCGCAGATGGAGCCGCGGATCCAGGCAGTTCTCGACTGGCTGCGCGCACGGGAGGGAACCGTTGCCGTGGACGTGTGTGGTTCGGGTGCTTGCTCGTTTGCCATTTGCGATACCGTCGCTGCAGCAGCCCATCTTGCGGGAGCTGCCCAGCAAAATGGCTGGTGGGCCTGCGCGACTGAGCTCATTCCCAACACGGTTCAAATCGACGCGCCAAAGAAATAAAAATTTCTCTAGCACGCGACGAAAATCTTTGTTACTATAGTCGAGCTAACGGGTTGTGGCTCAGTTTGGTAGAGCACTGCGTTCGGGACGCAGGGGTCGCTGGTTCAAATCCAGTCAACCCGACCAGAGCATGAGAAGGGACCGCTTCTTGCGGTCCCTTTTTTTAGCTATTGTTGTGATACCGCGGCACCCGCGGTATACTCATTCGAGCTTGTCTCGCTGTATTGTGGAGGTCTACATGTTTGGACTGAGGGCTCCTGAGCTCATCATTATTCTCGTCGTTGTCTTGATCATCTTCGGGCCTAAGAACCTGCCGAAGCTCGGCAAGTCTCTCGGCTCTACCGTCAAGAATATCCGCGAGGGTATGGAGGGCGACGATAAGGGCGAAACCAAGCAGGCCGAGGACGTTGTGGTCGAGGAGTCCAAGGAGGACAAGGAGATCGCAGAGCTCGAGGCCAAGCTCGCTGCTGCCAAGAAAAAGCAGGCAGAGGACAGCGACGCGGACGCAGAGTAGTCCCATCCCTTTGGGGTGAGCACCTGACCGGCTTGCCCGCAGGCTAGCCGGTCTTTTTCGTTTTGTTGACAGTTGATTGTTTGATCAGAGTTGGGGAGATATCCGTATGGACGCAAGCCAGATCGTACTGACCGCTGAGGGCCGCCAGAAGCTCGTCGAGGAGCTCGCTTGGCGTGAGGGCGATTACGCCAAGGAGATCGTCGAGGACATCAAGGAAGCCCGCGCGTTCGGCGACCTTTCGGAGAACTCCGAGTACGATGCCGCCAAGGACAAGCAGGCCCAGAACGCCGCTCGTATTGCCGAGATCCAGGCCATCCTCGCCAACGCTCAGGTTGCTGCCACCACGGGCGACCTGACCGTCTCCATCGGTTCCACCGTTTCGCTGATTGATCCCAACGGCGAGGTCATGGAAGTCACGCTCGTCGGTACCACCGAGACCAACTCGCTCGAGCACAAGATTTCCAACGAGTCTCCGGTCGGTCACGCCATCATCGGTCACGGCGAGGGCGACTCCGTTGAGGTCGTTACGCCTTCTGGCAAGACCCGCGTCTACACCATCGCCAAGATCGCACGCTAGACCACGGTCCCGCGTAAAGGTATGTTTTCGCTCCCTGGGACCGAATCCTGGGGAGCGTTTTAGTTTGAGGAGCTAACTTATGGCAGAGAACCAGAACGCCGCCGATCAGGCATCGACGCTCAACGACGAGCGCGCCACCCGCCTGGCCAAGCGCGCCGCCCTGTTCGAGGCGGGCCAGAACCCCTATCCCGAGCACTCCGAGATCGAGGACTATGTCGTCGACATTGAGGCCAAATATGCCGATCTTGCCGATGGCGAGGATACTGAGGACGTCGTGAAGATCGGCGGCCGCGTTGTCGCCAAGCGTGGCCAGGGCAAGATCATGTTTATCGTCGTGCGCGACGCTACCGCCGAGATTCAGCTGTTCTGCCGCATCAACGACATGGACGAGGCAGCTTGGAATACGCTCAAGGCTCTCGACCTTGGTGACATCCTGGGCGTGACCGGCGTGGTCGTGCGCACCAAGCGCGGCCAGCTCTCCGTCGCCCCCAAGAGCGCGACCCTGCTCTCCAAGGCCGTTCGTCCGTTGCCCGAGAAGTTCCACGGTCTTTCCGATAAGGAGACCCGTTATCGTCAACGCTATGTCGACCTGATTGCCAACGCCGATGTTCGCGAGACCTTCCGCAAGCGCTCGCAGATTCAATCCACCTTCCGCCGCTTCAAGGAATCTGACGGCTACATG
>CAJMPM010000249.1 GCA_905215225.1 uncultured bacterium | reverse complement strand
CTCTCGCGCGGTCAGCGCCAGATGGTGGCACTCGCCTCCGTCGTGGTCGTAGAGCCCAAAATCGTGGTGCTCGACGAGCCCACGAGCGGCCTTGACTACCGCGAGTGCATGACCGTCATGGAAACCGTGCGCACCATGGCCGAGCGCGGCTGCGCTGTAATCATGGTCTGCCACGACATGGAAGTCGTCTCCGCCTTTGCCGAGCGCATCGTGGTGATGGCCAACGGTCGCATCCTCGACCGCGGCCGCACGCACGAGCTATTCTCGAACATCGAACTCATGCAGCGTGCCTACGTTGAGCCGCCCCAGGTTATCGAACTCTCGCGCCGTCTGGCATCCACCGTCTCGCCCTCCTTTACGCAGGTGAGTGAGGTCACTGATATCGTTCGCATTACCGAGGAGATGGTCCGCCGTGGTTAACGTCATCGACTACATGCCGGGCGACACGCTGCTACACCGCCTGAACCCCGTCATCAAACTGGGCCTCGCCGCCGCCATCATCGTCGGCATCTTCTTGTCCGACACCTACGTGGCACTGCTGGGCTTTTTGGCACTCACCCTTGCGCTGGGCGCCTATGCCGGCGTCGTCGACCGTCTGTTCTCGCTGCTCAAGTTGCTGATTCCGCTCGCGCTTATCATGCTGATGCTCCAGCTGGCCTTTATGCGCGATGGCAACGTGGTGTGGGGTTTTATCACCGACACGGGCCTCATCACAGGATCGAAGGCCTGCCTGCGCCTGCTGGGCGTGGCGTTACCACTCATCCTCATGCTCATGGTGACCAAGCTCAACGACCTTGCCAACGCCTGCGTCGAGGTGCTGCATGTGCCGTATCGCTATGCCTTCACCTTTACCACGGCGCTGCGCTTTGTGCCAGTGTTTGGCCAGGAGATGAACGCCATCATGGAGGCGCAGACCGCACGCGGCATCGAGTATGACACCAAGAACCCCATCAAGAAGCTTCAGCTCATGCTGCCGTTGTGCGTGCCGCTACTGATCTCGAGCGTGGGTAAAACCGATGCCACGGCCTTGGCGGCCGAGCAGCGCGGCTTCTACCTGCGCACGCGCGCGAGCTCGTACAAGCGCTACCCCATCAAGGGCCAGGACATTGCCATGCTTATTGTTAGCATTGCCCTCATTGTCCTCGGCTTCCTGTTCTAACCCATCGCCACCGGCAACCGATAAATTCAAAAGGCCTCGGCTCGCACCAAACGAGTCGAGGCCTTACTGTTCCCCCAGATAAAACCTACCAAAATAAACCTGTCCCTTTTTGGCAGGTCGAGGGCTACAGGCGGTAGGGGGCGCCGCTGCGGATGATGGATTCGCGCACCAGGACGTCCATGGCGGCAAGGGTAATCTCGGGCATCTCTCGGTACTTCTGCAGCACCGAGAGCTCGGTGCAGGCCAGAATGACGCGGTCGCAGCCGCTACGGGCGAACTCCCACATCACGCGGTCGAACTTGTCCATATCGGGCTCGCGTCCGGCCTTGACGTCGCCGTAGATGAGCGACATCACGTCGGCCTGACGCTTCTCGCTGGGGTAGACAACCTCGACGCCCACAGCCTCGCATTCGCGCCCATAGACGCCCGCACCCACGGTGCCGTCGGTGCCCATGATGCCGATCTTATGCACCGGCTCGGCCGGCATACTCAGGTTGGGGTCGAATTCGCACTCCCCCATCACCGCACCCGCAAGGGCATAACGAACCGACTCACGCGGCATGTGGATAATCGGCACCTTCGTAAACGACTGGATCTGGTCATAGAAGTAGTGCGACGTGTTGCAGGGAATGGCAATGTGCGCACAGCCCAGCGACTCGAGTGCCTGGGCACACTCTTTCATGGTCGCCAGCAGCTTGGCATGCTCGCCGGTCTTAATGGCCAACGTGCGGTCGGGCATGGTCGACTTGGAGAGCACCACCATGTCGATATGTTCCTGATCGCAGGCAGCAGCCGTATGACGCACCACCTGGTCGTAGTAATACGACGTGGCCTCGGCGCCCATGCCGCCGGTGAGTTTCTCACCGATCTGGAGCTTGTTGGGGCACTTGGACTTGTTGAGATCCTGCTTGTCCGTATTGACGACGACAAATTCCACGCCGCTCACGCCGGACTCAATCATGCGGTTGACAACGTTGTTGCCTGCGCCGCCCACGCCGATCACTTTAATATTTACAACCTTATCCGGATAAGACTCAATGGCAGAACTAGACATATTTTGCTCTCCTCCTATGTAATCTTTTGTATTCACGCCCCGGTGGGGCAGAAACCGAGCACACTTATACCCATTTATTCTATCGTGAAATCCCCATTTGGTCAATAGAAATTCTCATTTTTTCGCCAAGTTTTTCAATTGTTCACAACCTGGGCAGGTTACCACGGGGTGAAGATGGCCTTCCTGTCCTGCTCCAGACTCAGATCCAGAACGCCGCTCTGATAATCCGCCAGAGTGGCTACCGCCTGGGTCATATAGCGGATTTTATAGGTCAGCTCCGTGGGCCCGCCCAGCAGAATCTGATACTTCTGGCCGTACCAAAGCTGAATGTCATACAGGCT
>CAJMPM010000248.1 GCA_905215225.1 uncultured bacterium | reverse complement strand
AAGCTCCCAGGCGAAAAGCACGAAAGGAAATTACTTCTCGTAGTGCCGGTATTCTGCCAGGCGCTCGGTATCGATTATCAGTTCCTCATCGGCGAAAACTCGCCGGAGGTGCGCCATGAGCTGATGTTGCTCGGCGCATGCCCTGACCTTTCCGGTCTCGACCATGCGCATGTAGGTCGTGATCTCGGGACAGTTGATACGCTTGTGCCGCCGCGCGCGTGCGCTAGAACTCACCCTCGCCGTCATCCTCACGGCGCTCGGGAACGCCGAGCTTGCAGCGCGCGGTCACGGTGAGTCCGAGCGAAGATGCGCACGCCTGCGCCTGCTTAAAGGCGCGGTCCTGCGCTATCTGCAAGTTCTTGATGTTGAGCGGGTCGATCTCCTCCATCAGATCGGAGGTGTAACGCTCGTAAAGCGATTCGGAAACGACGTAACGCGCGAGACAGTCGGCATCTGGTTGCCCAAAATTGTCGGGCATGAGCGCCGTCAACATCTCGGCGTAGCGCTCGAACTCGTCACGAATCTCAGGCCACTTGTCGAGGTAGCCGGGCGGCGACACGCCGCGGAGCGCAACCGGCACGACCGACTCGGTCGCCTTGCGGCGCTCCTTCTCGGCCTTGGTCAGGTGCGACTTGCCGCGCGCGGTCAGCACGTCGACCGGTTGCTTGTTTCGCCCGGCCATCCGCACACCCCCTATCGCTGATTTTCAAAAACGGAATTTAAAATCCTCTGTCCTATACACCCCCCCGTTGTTCGCCCCCTACGGAATTAGGGGGCTATGGGGTGCTGGGGGCCTGCTATGCGTCAGTCCCAGCGCTCCTTTGTCACGGGCTTGCCCTTGGGCTTGTGCCGCGGACCGTCGAAGCGGCCATGAGCTGCGTTGTGACACGAGTTGCACAGAGGATGCAGCACCTCGCGCCTCGTCCCATCAGGCAGCTCGACATAACGAGTGAGCGCCATGCCAGGATGCGAATGCACGTGGTACTCGTGGTGTACTGTGTCGGCTCTCACATAGATGCCGTGGTCCGCGCACTCCTCGCACTCAAAGCCGTGGTCCTCAAGGACCTCATGCCTCAGCGCTTTCCACTCAGGACTGTTGTAAAAGACATAGATCTTGTCATCGGCATAGAGCTCGCGAATCCATGACGCGAGCGGCCTGGCGCTCGGGACATGCACGGCGCACCTCTTGGACAAAAGAAAAGGACCGATGGCTGCTGTCGCCCATCGGTCCCTCAACTACCACGATCCTTACCAGCGCGCCCCCGCGCTGTGGTTGCGCATCGAGCAGGGTTGGACTATCTCAATGCGCGAATCGCAATGATATCTATATCACCACATCGCGCAGTCATACCGGCTCACATCGGCTCAATGTGGCTCACATCGGCTCAACTTTTGAGGTAGTCGGCATTGAGCCCGATGCTGCCGGACATGGCGCCGAGACCTACGCCGTCGATTGCATGGCGCAAACCGATGCTGTCGATGGCATCCAGCGCCGTCATAGCGCGGCGCTTGGCGGTCGCAGGCGAGACATGACACACGGCACCGCATGAAACCCACGTCTCGGCGTTGAGATAGCGCCAGAACAGCACATCGGCGTATTCACTACCAAGTACCGCAGAAACACCTTCTCGTCCGTTCCTGCCGTAAATGAGAGCCGCACAGAGGTTAAGGAGCTTGGTGTCCTCGGCGAGACGAGCACGCATCATCGATTCGTAGTCGACGATGGCGATTGACGCAGCCGTGCCGTTGACGTCCTTGGTGGCACCGCGACCGCCGCCTGAGATTGATGACGAGCATCCGAGTGTGCGATGACGCATGCGCTCGAGCTGCTTTGCCGCATGGTCGCGCTCGATGGCGGCAGATCGCGCGGCCTCGAACAGCTCGCGAGCGTTTTGAAAATCGTCTAGCACAGCTCGGCTCCTTTGCAAATGTCGCGAGTTTTCAACAGCCCAAAAAAGTTTTCAACAGAGAAAGAACCAAAGAGAGGACTTACTTGTGAGGTTGACTCCCGACGCCCGGCACGTCTCGTTAATAACGAGCCGTGCGTCGGCGTTTCTTTTATTTTATTTTCTTTTATTTTATTACAAGCAACGCTTAAGCTATGCTTTAGCTTTGCTTTGTTGAAAGTTTCCGCAGGTAGATTAGGCATTTTCACTCCCCTGTTTTCGCGATTTGCCACCGACAGCTGCACTGGCTCTGCGCTTACCGAAGTACAGTGCCGACTCGTCCACTACGGGCGATTTTATTGCACCGTCCCCGAACATCTGTATGAGTCCACATTCGGACAGATCCTTGAGGAATTGCCCCAGGGCGGCGAGGTTGTCACCAAACCAGAGCTCGTCTGCCAAGAGGTACTGGCTCTCGGTATCGAGCACGTCGATGACGTGACCCTCCTCGGCGGCAAGGCGCTCATGCTGGCGCATGAACCTGCCGTAGCCGTCCGGTCCGCATCGCCTAATGAAGCGACGGCAGGCGGTCGAGGCGGCGAGGTGCGCTTCGTGGGTGAAATACTTGAGCGGAGCGGCGGCAGCCGCCTCGATGTCAGCCTGTGTGACCTTTCT
>CAJMPM010000247.1 GCA_905215225.1 uncultured bacterium | reverse complement strand
GTTCCTGGGCCAGGTCAAGGATATTTCCACGCCCTCGGTCGAGGCCATCTCGGCGAATCTCGATAACGGTATCGAGGTGTCGCTCGGAGATTCGGACGACATTGCCAAAAAGGAGCGTATCGTGACCAAGCTGCTTTCGCAGGTGGAGGGCGTGACGTATATCAACGTTCGATCTCCTGGCAACTATACGTTTAGGAACGCACCGACCGCCTAGCATCCTAAATGGCTTAGTTGAGGAGTCATACCACGCCGTATATCTGGTTTGTTTGGTTTTCACGGTCAATTATTTGACTGATACGTTCATAATGTGCAAACATAATACGGTTTACCTTTGCATTTACTTTCAACCTGAAGGTTAATGTGCGCAGGGGTCGACCCATGCTATGGCTATAACCTTTGTTCGGAGGACCGACATGCACGAGACAGAGATCAACAACTACCTTGCCGTCATTAAGGTGGTCGGCGTCGGCGGCGGCGGTACCAACGCGGTCAATCGAATGATCGAAGAGGGCATCCGCGGCGTCGAGTTTGTTGCCATCAACACCGATGCTCAGGCACTCGCGATCTCTGATGCCGATATCAAGGTGCACATCGGCACCGATCTTACCCGCGGCCTGGGCGCCGGCGCCAACCCCGAGGTTGGCCGCAAGGCTGCCGATGAGTCCCGCGACGACATTGCCGAGGCGCTCGCTGGCGCCGACATGGTGTTCATCACCTGCGGCGAGGGCGGTGGCACCGGTACCGGCGCTGCTCCCATCGTTGCCGATATCGCGATGAACGAGGTCGGCGCGCTGACCGTCGCCGTCGTGACCAAGCCCTTTACGTTTGAGGGCCGCAAGCGCAAGAAGAGCGCCGAAGAAGGCATTAAGACGCTTTCCGACTGCGTCGACACCATGATCGTTATCCCTAACGACAAGCTGCTCGACATCGCCGAGAAGAAGACCACCATGCTTGAGGCCTTCGCAATCGCCGATGGCGTCCTTTCCCAGGGCACCCAGGGCATCACCGACCTCATCACCGTCCCCGGTATCATCAACCTGGACTTCGCCGATGTTAAGACCATCATGAAGCAGGCCGGTACCGCCATGATGGGTATCGGTACCGCTTCTGGGGACACCCGTGCCGTCGACGCTGCCCAGCAGGCTATTTCCAGCCCGCTGCTCGAGAGCTCCATCGATGGCGCTACGCGCGTCCTGCTTTCCATTGCCGGTTCCAAGGACCTGGGTATTCAGGAGATCAGCGACGCTGCCGACGTTGTCGCCAACGCCGTCGACCCCGAGGCCAACATCATCTTCGGTACCGTTGTGGACGAGTCCCTGGGCGACCAGGTGCGCATCACCGTTATCGCTACGGGCTTCTCCGACTCCAACGTCAACCGTCAGGACGAGCTCTTTGCCGCTCAGCAGTCTCAGAGCAAGGCCGCTTCCTCCGCTGCGCCGCAGCGCACCGCTCCGGCCACCAGCCCGGCTCAGGCCGCTCCGACTCGCAACGTCGGTGGCACCGAGCTTCCTAACTTCGGCAACGATCAGTTCGAGCTTCCCGACTTCCTGAAGCGCGGTAGCTTCTAAGTCGTTCTTTGCATTGTTGTGCACAGGGGCGTGTCCGTATGGACGCGCCCTTTTTATTTCGACTTTGTAAACTAGAACCTCCAATCTCTTTACGTTCCCTTTACGATTGCCTCCAGCGCAGCAGGTATCCTTTTAGAGAAGTATGACAGCCGTATAAACGCGGCCTGTAGCGGCGATGCCGCGGTACTTGTGTTATTAGGAGGCTTTAGTATGGCAGCACGTGCGGACAGCGTTTCGCGTGTCGACCATGATGGAGTTACGTTGGTGGAGGGCGCGACATCCGATGTTCGCTTTGCCTTCACCGAGCGCGCCGGTGGCGTTTCCGAAGATGCGTACTCCTCACTCAACTTGGGCTCGCATGTTGGCGATGACCCCTTTGCTGTTCAAGAAAATCGTTGTCGTGCGCTCGAGGCTATGGGTGCCGCCGAGTGCGAGCACAACCTGCTCGTTCCCAATCAGGTCCATGGTGATCATATCGTTGCGGTGACCTCGAACGGCGCCGATGACCTTGAGGACGTTCGCGAGCAGATTGCCGAGGGCTGTGATGCCATCGTCTGCACGGCGCATAACGTGCCCGTGCTGCTCTGCTTTGCCGACTGCGTTCCCGTGGTGCTGGTGGCCCCCGGCGGATTTGCCGTGGTGCACTCCGGTTGGAAGGGCACGATTGCACGTATTTCCGCCAAGGCGTGCCAGGCGCTTTGCGATGCTGCCGGTTGCGATGCGAGCGACGTTTCCGCCTATATCGGCCCCCATATCTTGGGTGACGAATATGAGGTATCCCAGGAACTCATGGATCGCTTTGCCGCCGAGTTCTCTTGCATCGATGCGAATACCTCTCGCATGCTTGATCTTTCCGCTGCCATTCGCGAGGCGCTGGTAGATGTCGGTGTCGATGCGGATACTATCGTGGATACCCAGCTTTCGACCGTGCGTCAGAACGATCGCTTTTATTCCTACCGTAATGAGGACGGCATCTGTGGGCGCCATGCTGCGAT
>CAJMPM010000246.1 GCA_905215225.1 uncultured bacterium | reverse complement strand
CTGGCCCGAACGCGGAGCCGAAGAGCGCTGGCCATACGGCTGTGATTGAGAGCGAAGACGCGGCGTCACCTGCGTGGTATCGGCATCCGCATAGCCACCGCGAGAGCGTCCCGTAGAGGCACCACGGTAACCGCGATCGGAATAGCCGCCGTCGCCGTAGCCGGCACGAGGGTCACGCGCCCCGCCTCGGGCAGCGGGAAGTGCACGGTCCTCGGGCATCGGCGTACTGCGGAACCGGTCACGCTGTGAGCGAATCTCCTCGCCCGAACCCGTCTCGGTAATATAACCGGCCTGCTGAGGACGCTGTCCATAGCGGGTCGAACGACCGCCCTGAACCATCAGGAAGCGCCCGTTATCGACCGAGGAACGCGAATTGACGTAGCCAGCGGCGTCCTGAAAACGACCGCCCTGCTGCGACGTCTCGCGCTCATATGCCATCAGATCGTCAAAGTAGGCATTGACGACCTCGCGCGGATTGAGGCCCAAAAAGCGAGCATAGCTCGAAATCATGCCCTGCGCATAGCCGCGCGGCGGCATCGAAGCAAAGTTACCGGTCTCGAAAAACTCGATGATCTGCGGCCTGATTTTGATGGTGTTGGCGACCTGCTGAATGGAAAGGCCCATTCGGCGACGCTGCTCGAGCAGCATGTCACCAAAGCGTGCAGCCATCAGAATCCTCCAAACTCACGATCTTCACGTGCCATCTCGGCGTCGACAGATTCCAGCGCGGCAAGCCCCTCCTCGTCCAGCAGGACCTCGCGCGGCTTGGAACCGTCGGGCGGGCCGACGACACCCTTTTCTTCCAGCATGTCCATAATACGCCCGGCACGCGCATAACCAACCTTCAGACGACGTTGCAGGCCAGATGTGGAGCCAAGCTGCGATTCCACCACAATATGGGCGGCTTCCCAAATGAGCGGATCATCGTCTTGCGGCTCGGCAACTCCGGTGCGGACAATGCCGCCACCCGCCATGGACATGGAAGCGGGCGCCACGGCAGACAGGATCTCCTCGTGGTAGTCGGGCTCGCTCTGCGACTTGACGAACTCGACAATCTCGTTGATTTCGTCATCCGAGACAAAGCAGCCCTGGATACGGCGAGGCTTGCCCCAGTCGACCTTGGAGAACAGCATGTCGCCCAAACCGGTAAGCTTTTCGGCGCCCATCTGGTCGATAATGACGCGGGAATCGATGCCCGTAGCCACGTTAAAGGCAATACGGTTGGTGATGTTGGCCTTGATAAGGCCCGTCACCACGTTGGAGCTGGGGCGCTGCGTAGCCACGATAAGGTGAATACCGGCGGCACGGCCCAGCTGGGCGATACGGACGATCGAGGCCTCGACATCCTTGCCGGCGACCATCATCAGGTCCGAAAGCTCGTCGATGATGATGACCAGATAAGGCATCTTTTGCGGCGGGTTATCGTAATGCTCAAACTCGCCGGCGGCCTGCTTTTCGTTATAGGTCGAGATCTTGCGCACGTTGAGACGCTCGAAGACCTTCAGGCGACGCTCCATCTCGGACACGGCCCACTGAAGTGCACTGGCAGCCTGCTTGGGCTCAGTCACCACAGGCACATAGAGATGCGGCAGGCCGTTATAGCCCGCAAGCTCGACGCGCTTGGGGTCGACCATGATCAGGCGAACGTCCTCGGGAAGAGCGCGCATGAGCAAGGTCGTGATGATGGAGTTGATCATGACCGACTTACCAGAACCGGTGGTACCGGCAATCAGCAGGTGGGGCATCTTAGCGAGGTCGGCGACAACCGGAGTGCCCTCGGCATCGCGACCGATGGCCAGCTCGAGCGGACCGCCCTTCACATAGGGCAGCACGTCGCCCAGGTTGACGTTCTGACGCTTGCGATTGGGGATCTCGATGCCCACGAGCGAGGTGCCGGGAATCGGCGCAAAGATGCGCACCGACTGGGCGGCAAGCGAAAGCGCAATATCGTCCTCGAGGCTCGAGATCTTGCTCACGCGCTCGCCCTCACCGGGCTGCAGTTTAAAGGTCGTGACCGTGGGGCCGGCAATCCAGCCGACGACGCGGGCGCTACGGCCAAACTCAAGCAAGGTGGACTGCAGCGACTCGGCTGTCTGTTCCAGCTCCTTGTCAGAAGACGCAGAGGAAGCCGACTGCGGGTTGGCATGCAGGATTTCGAGCGGCGGAAGCTTGAGGCCGTCCTCTTGTTCGCCCTCGGCATCGGCATTGGTACCGTCCGCTCCCCCATCGCCGGCTGCAACAGAAGCAGCGGAAGCCGTGGGGGCGGAGGCATCGGAAACCTTGGGATGCTTTAGGAAGTCAGGGATCTGCGGAGCTGCCGAAACGGGATTCACGGCAAATGGCGGCTCTGACTCGTCAGCCTTGTCCGGGTCGTCTTCCATCGAAAACTGTCCGGTGACCTGTCCTGCGTTGGCGCGGCGACGCGGCAGCAAGGTGGTCTTGGCGGTCTCGAGCGGTGTCTCGTCGTCCTCGTCATCGCCCTCAGTGAGTTCGATTTCGCTATCGGACCAAGACGGGTCGGGCTCGCTCGTGTTAAGTTTGGGCGCGGCCTTGCCCTTCTTGGCATGGCGACGC
>CAJMPM010000245.1 GCA_905215225.1 uncultured bacterium | reverse complement strand
CGGACATGGCTCAGTTGGTAGAGCACAACCTTGCCAAGGTTGGGGTCGCGGGTTCGAGCCCCGTTGTCCGCTCCATTGCATTTCCGGACCGTTTAGGCGGTCCTTTTTCGGCGAAGTGGCCAAGTGGTAAGGCAGAGGCCTGCAAAGCCTTTACCCCCGGTTCGAATCCGGGCTTCGCCTCCAGGCAACATCCGGGCGCTCCGGCGCCCGTTTTGTTTTACATATGCGGACATGGCTCAGTTGGTAGAGCACAACCTTGCCAAGGTTGGGGTCGCGGGTTCGAGCCCCGTTGTCCGCTCCAGCTATCTTACGCGGTTCTAACGAACCGCGTTTTTTGTTGACGCTGCGCGAGCCCCGGGCACCCCATCTTGCCCCCTCAATCGTCGGTCGCGTACATAAAGTACGCTTCCCTCCTCTTTCGCGGCAACCTGGGGCACCCGGAGCCCGCTCGCTGTTGTGGCCGGGGGAGTGAGTCTTCCGTTCTTTTCACTAATCGATCGATTCGTCCCAGGAGGCTCGAGCCCGAGAGGGAGCGAGCGTTTTGGGGTGTGGCTGTGGCGTTGTTTGCCTCGAATGACAGCTTTGGGCGTATCATCGTGGGCATCTCGCAAAACCTCGTTGCAAGGGAGACACACCCCATGGCCACAGAAAAGTCCTCTTCGCGCTCATGGATGTCCGATGCCGCGATCTATCAGATCTACCCGCGCTCGTTTAAGGATTCGACTGGTTCGGGTCTGGGCGATATCGCGGGCATTACCCAGAAGATGGACTATCTTGAGCGGCTGGGTATCGAGGCCATCTGGCTGAGCCCGTTTTACCCATCGCCTCTTGTCGATGGCGGCTATGATGTGGCGGACTACTGCGATGTCGACCCACGTCTCGGCTCGCTTGACGACTTCGATGACATGATCGCTGCGGCTCACGCGCGCGGCATCAAGGTCATCGTCGACATCGTGCCCAACCATTCATCCAACCAGCACCCCTGGTTCAAAGCCGCTCTTGCCGCCGGCCCCGGATCGCCCGAGCGCGCCCGTTATATCTTCCGCGATGGTCGCGGCGAGCATGGCGAGCTGCCTCCCACCAATTGGAATGCCAACTTTGGCGGCCCCGCATGGACGCGTGTTGCGGACGGTCAGTGGTATCTGCACATGTTTACGCCCGAGCAGCCGGACTTTGACTGGTCATGCCCCGAGGTTCATGCGTTCTTTTGCGATGTCCTGGCGTTTTGGAGCGATCGAGGCGTCGATGGTTTTCGCATTGATGTGGCGCAGGGTCTCGCCAAGGATCTCGACCGCGATGACCTCGACCGGTGGCATCTCGCCGAGGGCGATGACATGGTTGACGACGGCACCCATCCACTGTGGGACCGCAACGAGGTCCACGAGATCTATCGCGAGTGGCGCCGCGTGTTCGACCGCTATGATCCACCGCGCAGCGCCGTTGCCGAGGCGTGGGTGCTGCCCGAGCGCCAGTATCTCTACGCGCGTCCCAGCGAGCTTGGCCAGACATTCAACTTTGAGTTTGCCAAGGCCACTTGGACCTATGATGACATGCACACTGCAATCGAGAAGGGCTTGAAGGCAGCCGTCGAATCCGATTCCGCCTCGACCTGGGTACTCTCCAACCACGACGTGCCGCGCGTGGCGACACGCTATGCCCTGCCGCAAATCAAGGCGACGCGCTACCACCAGATTGCGCTCGACTGGCTCTTACGCGACGGGTCGTCTTATGACGAGGACCGTGAACTCGGCGAGCGCCGCGCGCGGGCGGCCCTTTTGCTTGAACTGGCGCTTCCGGGCTCGGCATACGTGTATCAGGGTGAGGAGCTCGGCCTTTTTGAGGTGGCTGATATCCCGTGGGCTGCACTCGAAGACCCTACTGCGACCAATACGCACGGACCGAAGCGTGAGAAGGGGCGCGACGGCTGTCGTGTGCCCCTGCCGTGGGTGGCGGCGGACGATCCCGCGCATGGCGGATCGTTTGGGTTTTCGCCGGCAGACGCCGATGCGGCGCCCCATCTGCCGCAGCCTGCATGGTTTTCCGATTATGCTGCCGATAGGGAAGAAGTGGACCCGACATCGATGCTTGCGCTCTATCGTGACGCCCTCTGGCTGCGGCGCAAGCTGCGCGGGTGCGCCAACGATCTTGCGTGGCTCGATCTTGACGGGCGCACCGGTCTTGCGGATGGTGCCGAGGGCGCTGAGGGCGGCGTCATCGCCTATCGCCGCGATAGCGGCTGGACGTGTGTGACGAACTTCGGTGCAGCACCCGTGGAGCTGCCGGCGGGCAGGGTCCTGCTCACCTCATCACCGCTTGCAGACGGCAGGCTCGCGCAGGACAGCTCGGCCTGGATCATGCTCGGCGAGATGTAGGGGCATCTCGCTGTGAGCCTGCGTTTGTCCGCGCCTTCCGTGGCGGCTGATGTCTTCGCGAGAGCATCGTAAAACTTTTCAAAAAAAGTTCTTGCATAGAATGCGGGTATCACGTAAGATTAATCCTCGTAAGCGGACATGGCTCAGTTGGTAGAGCACAACCTTGCCAAGGTTGGGGTCGCGGGTTCGAGCCCCGTTGTCCGCTCCATT
>CAJMPM010000244.1 GCA_905215225.1 uncultured bacterium | reverse complement strand
TCTGCCGGCGAGACCCTGATTGGCGTCATTGCACCCGAGTCCCAGGTCCAAGATATTCCGGCCGAGGAGCCCGTTGCAGACGAGTCCGCTGCCGAGTCGGCAGAGGAGCCTGCCGCGGCCGAGCAGGCCGAGCCCGAGCCCAAGCTTTATCGCAATGCCGCCGGCAACATCCGGTTTGGCTCGGATGCCATCCGTGCCCTGGGAATGCTTCCCGAGTCCTGTACGCTCGATTACGAAGAGGGCGAGGAGTCGACGTTCGAGCCCGCGCCCCAGCCCGATCCGGTCGTGGCTGCGCAGCCCGATGAGGCCAATGCCATCGAGACGGAAGCCGATACGGAGGCTGCTATCGATTCCGCAGCCGGTCTTGACGTCATGGCGCCTGCCCCGGCGCCCGAGGAGCTCGATAATACCGAGGACGACTACGATGCGTATCCGCAGCATGTGTCCTACGAGAGCGACACCGATTTTTCTGCCGAGCTTCCGGTGACGACGCCCCATGCCGATATCGCTTCCGCGTTTTCTTCGATCGGTGCCAGCGCCTCCCATTTCTTTAAGGGGGCATTCGAAAAGGGCAAGAAACTCGTTGACGACTTTGAGGAAAAGCGCGCTGCTGCCCGCGAGGCAGCCGCGCGCGAGGCTGCAGCCAAGCAACAGGCGGCCGCGGCCGCGCGCGAGCGCGCGGCACAGGAATTTGAGCAAAACGCCGCCGAGCAGCCGGTATCTGTTGATGTTGCCGACGCCACGACGTCTTTCGAGGCGCCGCAGCCTTCGCCTGCGGATGTTGCCGGGGAGACGGCGACTTTCGAAACCCAACAGCCGGTCGACAGCACTGTGTCGTTTGATGCCACGATGACGTTTGAGAAGCAGGGCACCGCTATCGCCGAGCCCCTTTCCGCTCCTGTCGAGGACGAGCCCGCTGCGCCCGATACGGTCGAGGATCAATCTGTGGCGGAACAGGTCGCTGCGGACAGCTCCGAGCAAGAGCCTGAGCCCGTGGCCCCCGAAGCTCCGCAGGCGGATGAGTCGAGGCCCTACTCTACGCAGATCTTCACCATGCCCGCGCCGAGTGATCCCGGCGCCACGGTTGCCAATGCTGCTCCGTCGCAGGCCGAGACGGTCGATGCTCTGATGGCTCAAATCTCGTCTCAGGCGTCGCCGCGCCCGAACATGAACGTTCCCGACCCGGCATCCGCGCCGGCTCCCATGCCCTCTGCGTCTCCGCTGGCCTCGGTCCCCGATCCCTCGATGCCTTCGATGCAGCAGGCCAATGTCGCCTCGCGCACCTCGCTGTTCGACCTTCCCGACCCTTCGGCTCAGGTTAATGATCCCTTCGCGACGGCACAGGGGCCCGAGCCCACATCGGCTCCGGTTGTTCCCCCCAAGCCGGTCACCTCGGATGTTCAGCCGCTTGAGACTATCTCGGCTCCTGCCGCTCCGGCCGCCAAGCCGCAAAAGCGCGGCTTGGGCGGTCTGTTCGGTCGCAAAAAGAAAAACGAGCAGGACAGCATGAGCGATTGGCTTGGTGTCGAGGATGATTACGACGCCAAGAAGTCTGGTCGCGGTATCGGCTCGTGGGATAACTTCGAGGATGACGACGACGGCTGGAAGGGCGGTGCCACGTCTTCCGATGGAGCTTCCGCCGAGGATATGCTCGCTGCCGTTGCCTCCATGGGCGATGACGAGCTGCTTGGCCACGACATCTGGTTTGTGGCTACAGGCGCTTCCGATTGCGACGGCGCCGGCATGAAGGCGTTCCTGGCCGCGCATCGCGACAAGCTCCGCGGCGTGTTCTTTATCAACCTTGAGTCCATTGGTGCCGGTAGGCTTTCGGTCGTGACGGTCGAGGGCGAGCAGCAGCTGCTCAAGGGTGACCGACGCATCATGAACTTGGTCAACAAGGTGTGCAAGTCGTTCCATGTCGATTGCGGTGCATTTGAGATGCCCTATGCCAAGACCGATGCCTATGCTGCTCTCGAGGCAAGCCGACGCGCCCTTACCATTGCCGGCGTCGACGGCCCACGTTTGGCATGCGCTCACACTGAGGACGATCTGCCGTACAACGTCAATCCGACAAATATCGCTACGGTGTCCGAGGTCGTGACCGAGGTCATTCGTCGTTCGTAGGTTGACCTATAAGGAGTCTGCGTGTTTTCGTACATCAAGCGCCACTGGCCCGTCTATCTCATCTTGGCCCTGATCGCCATTGTCCTTGGTTTCGGGGCCGCGTATATCGTGGGCGTTAAAGGCTCAACGCCTGAGTCCACGATTAGCGAAGAAGTGGAGCACGAGCAGAGTTTGGGAGCCGATGGCATCTCCGAGTCCGATCAAGCGCTCATCGACGGTGGGTCTGCATCTGGGGAATAGCCATTTCGCCACGAACGAATAAGAGGCGAGCCGGGAGACGGGCTCGCCTCTTTTTTATTGCGTCAGCGACGTTTTGACGCCAGCTTTAGATGGGCAAACCAGATTGCCGCGGCGCCGGAGGTCACGAAGGCGGTGAGGCAGGCGGCAATGGGAAGGGAGCCCGTTGCCGGTAAATCTTGCGGCATGGCGCATCGCTGGATGACGCGATCCTCGTCTTGTGATTCAAGGTTGCT
>CAJMPM010000243.1 GCA_905215225.1 uncultured bacterium | reverse complement strand
CCACCACCTCCCCCTTCTCTCTAATGATTTCGTGGCTTTTCTTCTCGCCCTCGGCGGCGCACGTCTCCTTTGTGGGCCGTTCCCACGCCGATATCGCCGCCATGATCGAAGAGTACCGCACCGCCGGCGTGGAAAACATCCTGGCCCTGCGTGGTGATCTTCCCGCCGGCGCGACCGAGGACGACAAGCCCGCCTCGGACTACGCCTACGCCCGCGACCTCATCCCCGAGCTCGTCGACGCCGGCTTTTGCGTGGGCGCCGCAGCCTACCCCGAGGGCCACATTGCCTGCGAGGATCTCAACCTCTCGGTCGAGCACCTCAAGCAAAAACAGGACGCCGGCGCGAGCTTCTTTGTGACGCAGCTCTTCTTTGATAACGAGTGCTTCTACCGTTTTCGCGAGCTTGCCGACAAGGCCGGTATCACCGTGCCCATTACCGCGGGCATCATGCCGTTTATGGGCAAGTCGCAGATCAGCCGCATGGTCTTTATGTGCGGCGCGTCGCTGCCCTCCCCCGTCATCAAGATTCTCGCCAAGTACGAGAATGACCCCGAGAGCCTGCAGGCAGCCGGTGTAGATTATGCCGCCCGTCAGCTTTGCGACCTCAAGGAGCACGGCGCCGACGGCCTGCACCTGTACACTATGAACCGTCCTGCGATCGCCGCGACCATTATGGAGCGCCTGGGGTAATGGAAAAACCGCACATCGATACAACCGCTGTCGAAGTGCCGGCCGACCTTGCGTCGCCGGCGCTTTACCGTGTCGATGCTGCGCACCATCCCCGTGTCGACCGTGCCGAGATGCTGCGGTATCTGGGCTACGGCGGCCAGCAGATTGAGCCCGAGCTGTCGCAGCGTATTGAGCTTGTCGTTGAGCGTCTGGAACTGGACATTGAACCCCGTGGCGTGCGCCGCGTATTTGCCATCGACGCCACGAGCGTCGATGAACAGGGCGAGCCTTGCATTCGCTTGGTCGGCACCAACGTTGAGCTGCGAGGTCGCGATATCTATCGACATCTCAAAGATGCCCGCTTTGCCGCGCTCATGGCATGCACCCTCGGCATGGACGCCGAGCGTCGCCTGCGCACCACGGGAGCCCAACATCCCCTGGAGGGCGCCGTGCTCGACGCCGCGTGCTCCGCTTACGTGGAAGCCGCCGTTGAGCAAATGGACCAGCAGGTCAAGACGGACGCCGCCGTTCATGGGCTCGCCGGCAACTGGCGCTTTAGTCCCGGCTACGGCGACTGCCCGCTCTCGGCCCAGCGCTCGATCGTCAATGCGCTCAACGCCACGCGGCTCATCGGGCTTACCGTCACACCCACCAGCCTGCTCATGCCCACCAAAAGCGTGACCGCGGTGATCGGCCTATTCGACGGCGAAGTCCACGACGCCCAGAGCCGCCCCACCTGCAATATCTGCCGCATGCGCGAGCACTGCCGCTTCCGCGCCGCCCACACCACCTGCTATTCCAGCCATTAGGAGCTCATCGATGTTTACTCCGCTTATCACCCATGATCTGGACGGCGCCGCGCTGGCGGCGCCCGTTGATGCCGCACGCCGCAATGGCACTGCATACAAGACGCGCACGATCGACGACCTTCGCATTAAGGACGGTCGCCTGCGCGCCGCCATCGAAGGCACGGGGCACCTGCTGTTCGACGGCGGCATGGGTACCATGCTGCAGGCGGCCGGCATGAAGGCCGGCGCCCTGCCCGCGCTGCTCAACTTTGAGGAGCCCCAGGTTATCACCGATATCCAACGTCAATATGTCGAGGCTGGCTGTGACGTGATCACCGCCAACACCTTTGGCGCCAACGCCCACAAGCTCGACGGTACCGCCACCGTGACAGATGTCTTTGCCGCCGCTGTCGCCTGCGCCCGCGCGGCCGGTGCCCACTACGTCGCCGGCGACATCGGCCCCATCGGCGCGCTGCTTCGCCCCTTGGGCACCCTGAGCTTCGACGAGGCCTATGACCTCTTTGCCGAGGAAGTGCGCGCCGGCGTCGATGCGGGCGTGGACCTCTTTATTATCGAGACCATGACCGACCTTGCCGAGATCAAGGCGGCCGTCCTCGCCTGCCGCGAGAACTCCGACCTGCCCGTCTTTGCCACTATGACCTTTGAGGAAGACGGTCGCACCTTCCTGGGCACAAGTCCCGAGGTTGCCGCCATCACGCTCGACGCCATCGGCGCCGACGTTTTGGGCATCAACTGCAGCCAGGGACCGGCCGAGCTCCGAGGACTCGCCGCACGTATGCTCACCGTTACCAACAAGCCCGTTATGGTGCAGGCCAATGCGGGACTCCCCCATGTGGACGACGACGGCAACACCGTCTTTGATATCCAAGCCCCCGAATACGCCGAGGCCGTCGCCGGCATGATCGAGGACGGCGTGAGCGTCGTGGGCGGCTGCTGCGGCACCACGCCGGCGCACATGGCGGCCTTGCGCACGCTTATCGACAACCACACGCCCAGCCCGCGCCGCCGCAAGCCCAGCATGTCGGTCACGAGCGCCCAAACGGTCGTGGACCTTCCCTGCGACGGCCACAAGATCGCCGTCATCGGCGAGCGCATCAACCCCACCGGCAAAAAGCGGCTGCCGCAGGCCCA
>CAJMPM010000242.1 GCA_905215225.1 uncultured bacterium | reverse complement strand
GCGCGATGGCGGTACCGACCGCCGCGACCACGAGCGACACGTAGCCGGGCTCATCTTGAATGCCAGGCACGACCAGGTCGACCGCGACCTCACCCCAGTTGGGGCCAGCCATAAACGCGGCAACGATATAGGTCACGAACACGCAGCTCACCAGCAGCAGAATCTTCTCGATGCGCTGGAAACTACCCGACATGGTAAGCATCCACACCAGCAGCGCCACCAACGGCACCGAGATGCTCGCCGGCACGCCAAAGAGCGCAAGGCCGCTGGCGATGCCCGCAAACTCCGAAATGGTCACAGCCGTGTTGGCGATCAATAGCGCCGCCATAGCAAGTACACTCTTGCGCACGCCAAAGCGCTCGCGAATGAGCGATGCCAGGCCCTTGCCCGTGACGCAGCCGCAGCGCGCCGCGGTCTCCTGCGTCACGATGAGCAGCACAGTCATGACGGGAAGCATCCAGAGCATCTTGTAGCCATAGCTGGCGCCCGCGCTGGAATACGTTGCAATGCCGCCGGCGTCATTGCCCGAAAGCGCCGCCAGCAGACCGGGACCCATAGCGCCAAAGATGGCCGCGATGGTCAACTTTTGCTTGGTGCCCGACTTTTGCTTGGTATTTTGCACGCGCCCACCTAACCCATGCCCGCCATGGTGAGCAGCACCGCAGCGGCGCAGTACGCTACGCACGAGATCATGACGGCAATAACGTTCATGGCGGTACCCGACGTGTTGAGGTCATGCTCGTCACGCCAGAACAGCACCATCAGGTAAATCACGGCGCTCATGTTGCCAACCAGGCAAATGATGGCAGCGATATTAAAGCACCCGGTAAAGAGTTGCTCCTCAAACATGGGCGCATCGAGGAACGCAGCGGTGCGCACCAGCTGGGCGCACAGGTAGGTCACGAGCGACAGGATCAGGCCCATGCCCGTGCTCTGGAAGAAGAACCCCAGATACGGCTTGGGCTCGTCGTCGTGACCGTCATACTCCAGGAAGTAGTTCTTGACGAACGACACCATGCGCGAGGCCGCCAACAGCACGAGCGGCATGGCGCACATGGGGAACACCACCAGATGCGCGGAGCCGAGCGCCGTCCCCAGCACGGTCGCCATGATGCACGACGCGATGCCCCATACAACAACCCAGTACTGGCGATGCCCGAACCAGCTGAGCACGTTCGTCGAGTCGTCGGACGCGCTATCGCCCGAGCCGACACCTGCGATCTGCAGGTCCTCCTGGTGCTCTTCGGCGATAACGTCCATGGCGTCGTCAAAGGTCACGATACCCAAGATGTGACGGTTCTCGTCGCAAACGGGGATGGCAACCAGGTCGTACTTGGTCATCTCGTCCGTTACGTCTTCCTGGTCATCGTCGGGCGACACATAAACCAGGTCGCGATAGGCCAGCTGACCCAGCGTGGCGGCGCGGTCGGCGACGAGCAGCGTGCGCAGCGAAAGCACGCCGGTGAGCATGCCGCTCGGGTCCTCGGTATAGACGTAGTAGACGCTCTCGAAGTCCTCGTCGAGCTTGCGAATCGCCTCGATGGCGTCACCGACCGTCGCCGTGGCAGGCAGGGAGACAAACTCCGAGGTCATAATACGGCCGGCGGTGTTGTCCTCATAGCCCAGCAGGTTACGAATCGCCTTCTCCTCCTGGACGCCCATCAGGCGCAAAAGCTTCTCGGCCTTCTCGTAATCGAGCTCATCGATCAGGTCGGCGGCGTCGTCCGGGTCCATCATGGCCAGCATCGACGATGCGTCCGTATCGGACAGGCCCTCGAGCATCTCGGTCATAAGCTCGTCGTCATCGAACTCCGAGATGGCCTCGGCGGCCTGGGCGGTGTCGAGCTGCGCGAACACCTGCGCACGCAGGCGCGGGTCGGGAATGTTCGCCTTGGCGCGCGCGGCGACAAGGTCGTTCCCGGTGGACAGCGCCAGCGTCACGGGCTGGATACGGGTGTTCCACACACCCCAGCCGTCGCCGTAGGCGTAAATCACGCGCAGCTTATCCGCGTCCTCGGAAAGGCGGATGTGTCCGTTCGGGCGGCTGGAAAGCCCTGCGTTGTGCAGGAACTGGTAGGTTCCCTCCTTGACGCAGTCCGCCAAGGTAAAGTTCAAACCGTCATCGGACGTGTAAACAGCCAGATAGCTTGCGGTACTCATGCGGCTGGCGGTGCAGACACCGACGAATTTGCCCCACTCCTCCACATACTTGATATCCAGCGAGTCAGTGCCGCCCTTGACGCCCGCTCTGCCGTGGAACTGCAGCGTTGCAGGCCAGTTTTCGTTGGTAGCATCCGCCGTGGCGACCATCGTGGAGCCGCCGGAGGTGTAGTACATATACAGCTTGCCGTTCAGCTCAATAAAGCTCGGCTCGCCGATGCCCCATTCCTGCCACGACTCATCATAGAACACGATGGGCTGGCACTCGGGACCGCCCCAGCCGTTCCCGTTCCACTTTTCAAAGGGACCGTCCGGCGTTCTGGAGCGCGCAACGAACACGTTATTGCAGAAGCCGGTGGAATTGAGGGTGGAGGTGTAGCCGAGGTAGTAGTAGCCGTTGAAGTACACGACGCCGGGGTCACAGTTGGAGAAGTGATCCATGGAGTTCTGCGTGG
>CAJMPM010000241.1 GCA_905215225.1 uncultured bacterium | reverse complement strand
GTCGGCCGGAGTAGTGGCGCCCATCAGCGTGCGCACCTTCGCCACCGCGCCCTCGCCGGAGACGACCATCTTGACCACGGGGCCGGAGGTGATGTAGGAGATGAGGCCGTCGTAGAACGGCTTGCCCTCGTGCTCGGCGTAGTTGGCGGCCGCCTGCTCGGGCGTGTTGGCACGGAACGACCCTGCCACCCGCTTTGCCTTCGCAAGCAGGTCTGCGCTCGGGGCGCGATAGGGGTCGGCGCAGCCGTCGGGGCAGGCAAAGTCATACAGGTCACTCTTGCCCAGGGCAATAAGATCCGTCTCCTTTTTATAGCCCGCCCAACCAGGAAGCTTATCTTCCATGTAGCGTTTGTAGACATCGTTTGATCCGTCGTTGGTAGATGCGGTGGCACCGCCCTCGGCAACCGTGTACTTAAGCTCGGCAGCACGCTTGCGCACAAGGGCCTCGTCCACCTGATACTCGACGCCAAAGTGGGTTTTCTTAATGCGCTTCTTGGTCTTGTTGCAGATAAGATCCAGCTGGCCGGCGGAAATCTGATTGTTTTCCGCCGCCGCCTCGAGCACCGGGTCGAGCGCGCCGTTCACAACCTTAAGAGCATTTGCCGCGATGGCAGAGACCTGGGCCTCGTTGCCATCGGCAAACGCTTTCTCCATGTTGGGTACCTCGCCCAAAAAGCGCTTGTAGATAATCTGGTCCGTACCGCGAGAGGCCTTGGGGCCCCACACCACACGTGCATCCGTAAGCAGCTGCCGGAGCTTTTCCTGTGAAGGTACGGGGTCAAGCGGCGCGCCGACGACGAGTAGCAAGTTGAGTTCTTGTTCCATAAATAGGCTCCCTAAATGCTGATGCCGGAACCGCTCGAGATGGAGCGGCCGATGCTCGAGAACGCGGTGCCGAGCTCGGAGAAATCGAAGAGGCCCGCGTAGCTATCCGAGGTGGAAATCTTTTTTAGGAATTCCAGGTCGGCGTCTGCTATGCCAATACCGATAATAGTGACGCCATCGTCTTTAAGCGACTCTGCATCCTGAATAGCTTTGTCAGCGTCGCACCAGCACCCATCGGTAAGGATGAGAAGAATGTCGTCCTCATCCTCGCACTCGTCCGTAGATAGCCATTTGGAATAAGCAAGCAAGGGGCTACGAGTTCCACAAATATTGCAGTGGCGGCGGGGGCAGCTCTTGCATACGCCGTTTTCAGACATAGCAAGTGAGCTTGCACAGTATTGGGCGTCCCCCGATTTAAAACCAGAACTATCGTCTTTTGTGAGCTCACGTACCCTATCGTAATACGATGTGGGATTGCAAGCCACTTTGGCAGTGTTCGCAAAATACATCACGCCAATCTTGGCGCCAGAATAGGAAACAGACTGAAGAAACGCATAGGCTGCTTCGTCCGCCGCCCTCAAGCCCTCGCCGTACATAGAGGGTGAGACGTCGACGCAGATCATCACCCGGGCATCGACAAAGCCATGGCCCTCGCCCTTAGCATCGTTGTCCGTCGGCGCGTTCAGGAAGCGCGAGAGGTCGGACTCGACCTCGGCGCGCTGGACCTCGAGCGCCCTGCCCGAGGACGCGAGCGTCGCGCCCACCTCGATGGTGGCGTTCTCGGTGTAGGAATACGAGACCAAGACGTGCGTCTCTCGTCCCCGCTCGCCGGGAATCTCGGGGACCACGTACTTGCCCACGACCGTGTTGTTGAGCGGCGCCGGGTCGTCTCCCTGCAGGAGGTAGATCTCGAGCGAGCCCGGGCGGCCCGGCGTGGCGCGCACGGCGTACTCGCGGCTATTGGTGGCGGGGACGGGCGTGTTCTTGCCGATGATGGTCGAGTTCACGTAGCGCGAGCGGTCCTCGCTCTCCGCGATCATGCCCATGGAGTGCGCCGTGCAGTCCACCAGCTTGGGGAGGTCGCCCAGCGAGAAGCGCGGGGCGGCGGCAGATGCGCCGGGGAGCGAGAACGTGGTGCCGCACTTCTGGGCCGCGTACACGGCGGCGCCCAGGGCCACGGCCTCGTCGGGGTTGACGTTGACGCCGAAGGGGCCGCTGCCCACCTTGCCGGTGAGGTACTCGCGCACCTGCGGCATCTTGGTGGAGCCGCCCACGAGGATGTAGCCGTCGAGCTGGTCCCAGGTGAGGCCCGCCTCGCGCAGGGCTTCCTCGCAGCAGTCCGTCGTGAGCGTCAGCAGGTGGCGCGTGGCCTCCTCGAAGTCCTCGCGCGTGACCTCGATGGTTCCGGAAACCGATTCCGCCATAACGCGGGCGCGCGTGCGGGCGCGGATCGTAAGGTCGCGCTTGACATGCTCGGACACGACGGCAAGCGTGTTGATGTCGGAGGGCGAGAGGTCCTACTCTACATCGTCGCGGTCTAGCCCCCTGGCGTCGCAGAGCTGGTCCAGAATGAAGTCCGAGAGGGCGCTGTCCCACTGGCGGCCGCCCAGCTGGTGATTGCCCGTGGAGGACAGGACGCGGATCTCGCGCCCCGAGAGCCTGGCCACCGTGACGTCGAACGTGCCGCCGCCCAGATCGTAGATGAGAATCGCGCGATCGCCGGCGGCGTCCGCGCTCATGAGTCCGTAGGCGTAGGCGGCGGCCGAGGGCTCGTTCATCGTGCCCAGGGC
>CAJMPM010000240.1 GCA_905215225.1 uncultured bacterium | reverse complement strand
ACTGCAATTCCTTGGATACTTCCTATCATCAACTGCCGGTACGATGGGCGGTCTTTATGCTACTGGTTTATTCTAGCGTGCCAAACCGCCGCTTCCCAAAGTTCCACCATATCTATGGCAAGCAGGCGCTTATGATCGAGCCCGCAGGGTTCCGTAACGTTAAAGTTGAACTCTATGGTTTCTTAACAATTCACTATAACTGCAGGTCAAGGCCAAAACCTCAAGTTCAACTTGACCCTTTGGAACCTTTAAGGTTCAAGTTGAGGTCGAAAGCAGTAGTAGAATACCGTTCGAACCATAACCTACGATTGATTGCAGAGGGACTGGATGCAGCATTCGAATCATCGCACCGCAGCGCTCATTGCGTCGAAGCCGGCTCGTATCATCACGAGCGCCGCGCTCGCCGTTGCGCTGACGGCCACGCCGATGCTCTCCCCCGTTGCGGCGTATGCCGCCTCGCAGGCAACGCAGGACCAGCTTTCCGCAGCCCAGCAGAAGATCGAAGCCGCCACGAGCGCCTACAACGACGCCCGCACCAAACTCGATGACCTGCAAAAGCAGATTGACTCCAATGAGGCAAGCATCGAGGAAATCGAGGCTAAGCTTCCCGAGCAGCAGGCCAAGGCAAGCTCCGCCATGCGCGATCTGTACAAGTATCAGAAGGGCACCAATCCCATCGTGAGCTTCCTGGTCAACGCGCAGAGCCTGGGCGAGTTCATCACGACCTGCAAATACACCAACCAGATCACGAGCTCGAGCGTCGACGAGATCGAAGAGCTCAACAAGATGCAGACCGAGCTCGAGCAGAACAAGACCGAGCTCGAGCAGGCGAAGTCCCAACTCGAGAGCGAGCAGAAAACCGCCGAGGACGCACTGGCACAGGCCCAGCAGCTTCGCAGCGAAGCCCAGGCAAAGGCCGAGCAGGAGAATGCCGCCGAGCTGGCCAAGCTCGAGGCCGACAAGGCCGCTGCCGCCGAGAAGCTCTCGGGCGAGGGCGTAAGCGGCAGCAATTCCAGCAGCCAGGCCACCAACACCAACACCACCATCGACACCACAGTGAACAACGCCAATACAGGTAGCTCCGATTACGATTCGTTCATTAATGAGTGGACAGGCCGCATCGACAATTATCTCGCCGGCTCCCCCATGGCAGGCCAGGGCTATAACTTTGCCGTCGCCGCTTGGAATACCGGTGTCGATCCCCGTTGGTCCCCCGCCATCGCCTGCATCGAGAGCAGCAAGGGCCTCTATTGTGCCGGCTCCTATAACGCCTGGGGCTGGAGCGCCCGCGGCGGCGGCTGGCGGAGCTTTGGTAGCTGGAGCGAGGGCGTCTCTGCCCACGTTGCCTACCTGGGCGCCAACTATGGCTCCACGCTTACCCCGGCAGCCGCCAAAAAGTACTGCCCGCCCACGTGGCAGGACTGGTACAACAAGGTTGCAACCCAGATGAACCGCATCTAAGATCAACGTCAAAGGGCCCCAATTGGGGCCCTTTTTCTTTTACGCGACGGAGGTATCGACGACGCCAGTCGCGTTTGCAATGGCAACAATGATAATCATTGCCAACAAGAGCACACCCATAGCCTTGAGCCAGAGCTTTGCAAGCTTTTTACCGCGGTATCTATCGAGTAGCTCAAACCGCCGGCGAAGGCGGCGTTTGTCGAGCATCACAAAATGGATGAGCACTACGAGACCGTCGACGAAGATAAAATACTCAATCGCGAGAAACCACATCGGGTAGTTTTGGTTGGCGCCCGTAGGATGAAAAACGGCAAAATGGCTTCCGGCAAAGAAAACAAGTAGCGAAAGATAGACGAATGCGTTCCAAATGCGCCCAACGGTGTCGGGAATGCGGGAGAGTAAATTCGGGCGCTCAGGCACCAACGGCAATCCACCCTGAGACTGATCCGTGGGGAGCACGGGCGCAGGGCACACGGCTCGCCGCTCCGGAGGCTCTTGGAAGGAAGCAGCATTCGGCGCGGACGACGCATACGATGCGCGTGCAGCGTGCCCTAGCGCCTTCGCGCTTGCAAAGCGCTTGTCCGGATCGAGCGCCATCGCCATGCAAATAACATCGGCAAGCGAGGCGGGGACGTCACGTGCCTCGCATTGCTCGCGCATGTTCCGACCTGGCTTGGGATCGGCCCCCGTCAGACAAAAGAACAGCAGGGCACCGAGCGCATAGACATCGCTGCGCACGCTCGTCTGGCCAAAACCATACTGCTCGGGCGGCGCATAGAGACGCGTGCCAAACTTGACGGTATCGGCATCGGCTCCTTCGCGCCACACGCGAGCGATTCCCAAGTCGATAATCACCAGCGATGAAAACGTCAGGCCTGTATCGGGCGTATAGTTTGCGCCCGACACGATGATATTCGAGGGCTTTAGGTCGCGATGGATCACCGGCGCGGCCATCTCCCCCGCCGACGCAAAGCCGGCATGGAGCTCCGCAACTGCATCACAAAGGGCGCCAAACAGCTCACAGGCATAATCGGGCGTCGCACCCAAACGCCCCTCCAGGGCCCCGAGCGTTTCGCCTTCGATGTATTCCATGACCACGCAAAGCTCGTCGCCCACGCGGCGGCAATCGACAATCCGAGGCAAGTGCTCGTAACG
>CAJMPM010000239.1 GCA_905215225.1 uncultured bacterium | reverse complement strand
GTTCAACAGCACGGCGCTGCATATACCTCCCCGCGCCCCAATCAAGGCCAGCATCAGCAGCGTCAGCAGCGTTCCACACATGGCGCCGGTCACAACCAGGGCTACTCGCACACTCGAGTTTCTAACAACCGCGGCCCAGCCGACAACCGATCCGCAAAGGGCAATAAGACGGGCGGCAAGACGGCGTTCTTCGTCGTCCTCGGCCTTGTCGCTATCGTCTATATCGTGGGCGTCGTGGCGTTTTCGCAGATTGCCTACCCCAACACCACCATCGCCGGCGTCGATATCTCGTTTTCCAACGCCTCATCCGCCGCTACCAAGGTCGACTCCGCCTGGAAGCACTACAAACTCACCGTTTCGGGAGATGACTTTAGCTGGACATATCAGCCCGAATCCGACGAGCCCATCGTCGACGGCGAGGCAGCTGCCCACGAGATTATCGGCAGCAACGAGCCGCTGCTGTGGCCTTCGCGCCTGATTGCCTCGCTCGGCGGCAAGAACGTTAGCGCGACCAAAAACGGTACCATCGACCTGGAACAGGACGTCGACCTGTCCATGCTCTCGGACGCCTTTGACCAAAAGCAGTTCGAGGAGGATCTGGGTGCCGCCATCGACGCATTCAACGAAGGCCGCTCGGGTACCTTTGAGGCATCGAGCTCCTACGACGAGAAGGCGGGCAAGTTCACGATCGAGAAGGCCCGCTCCAACGAAAAGCTCAACCGCGAGCATGTCATTAAGTATGCGGAGATCGAGCTCGCGTCGCTGGCCGAGACCGTCGATCTTACGAAGCTCGGCAACGATGCCTACGAGCCGCTCAACGGCACGCTGACAGATGATCAGATTCAGGCCGCATGCGATGCCGCCAACAACTTCCTCGGCGTCAACGTGACTCTCAAGCTCAACGGCGAGGATGCCGGCAAGGTCGACGGCAGCTCGGTGCTGCAGTGGATCAGCTTTGCCGACCCTGCAAACCCCACACTCGACACCTCCCAGATCAGCAACTGGGCAGCAGACCTCGCCAACGGCTTTAATACCGTGGGCTCCACTCGCTGGTGGACGCGCGCCGATGGCAAGCAGTGCGCCGTCGAAGGCGGTGACTTTGGTTGGTCCATCGACAGCAGCACGCTTGCCAAGCAGGTCGAGGATGCTATTAACAACAAGCAGACCGGCGAGATTGAGATCAATTACTCCCAGAAGGCCGACACCTTTACCGCCAAGGGCGAGCCCGATTGGAAGGCGTATATCGACGTCGACCTGTCCGAGCAGCACGCGCGCTACTATGACGAAAGCGGCAATATCGTTTGGGAGGCCAACTTTATTTCCGGCAAACCGGGCGAAGATGCCACCCCCGAGGGCGTGTGGCAAATCAACAGCAACGACGGCGCCACCAAGCTTATCGGCGCCAAGGACCCCAAGACCGGTAAGCCCAAATACGAGAGCCCGGTGAGCTACTGGATGCCGTTTGAGGGCAACATGGTTGGCTTCCACGACGCTACCTGGCAAAACGATTCGAGTTTCGATAGTGCCGAATCGTACAAATGGTGCGGTAGCCACGGCTGCATCAATCTGCGCCTGGCCGATGCCAAAGCGCTGCACGATTGCATCAAAGTCGGTCTGTGCGTGGTCGTGCATTCGTAGCACGTCACGCGCAACGCAACAAAGCTCAGCGACACCTACCTTTCGATGCTGAAAGAAACGCGACTATGCGCCCGCCCCAACCGGTGGGCGCATATACTTATCGAGGTACTTTCTATAAAGGAGACGCTATGCCGAATGTCCCCACGACCACCCCGGGCCCGGATGATACCGAGCACACGCTCGAAGATGTCACCGAAACGATTCCTCTGATTACAAACGTACATGCCGATAAGCAGAGCGGACGCGCGAACGATGCGACCGAGATTTCCGATGAAGAGGCATATGCCAAGCTCAAGGCAAAACGTGCCGAACGTCGACGCAAAAAGCTCATCCGACGCGGCATTGCGGCCGGCGTCGTGGCCGCCATTGTGCTCATCGCCGTTGTCGTGACCTTAGCCATCAACGCACGGCCCGCAGGCAACAACGGGCCTGTGACCGACATGGTGACCGAGGGAACGTTTACCACAACGGTCGAGGCGAAAGGCCAGCTCAAACCCATTTCGTCCTCAGTGGTCTCCCCTTCTGTCGACGGTACGGTCGATTCGATCAACGTGCAGGCAGGCCAATCCGTCAACGAGGGCGACGTGCTTATGACCTGTAAATACGACGAGCTCGATCGATACGTTGCCGAGGCGCAGCGTGCTGTTGCAGCCGCCCAGGAAGACCTCACCAACGCGCAGAAAGCCGCAGCTGCCGCGCAGGCCACCCCAACGACGGACGTCGATGGGGCTTCCGCAGCAGCTGGCATCTCCGCCGCATCGACGGACACGAACGCCGTATCGGCCGCGCAGCGCAGCCTCGCATCGGCCCAGGCAAACCTCGATCAGGCGAACGCCACGGCCGCCAGTCGCACGGTCACGGCCCCGAGCTCGGGTAGCATCGTGGAGCTCAACGCTAAGGTGGGCGCCACGGTAACAGGCGGCATGATCATGGGCGAAAGCGATACGAGCGGCGGCAAGCAGTGCATGCAGAACGCCGAC
>CAJMPM010000238.1 GCA_905215225.1 uncultured bacterium | reverse complement strand
ACATCGGTCAACAGCACGGCACCGTAATGTTTAGCGAGTGCCAGGGCGGCATCGATACCGTTTAGGGTGTTGGCACCCTCCCCCGTTGTAATGACATTGCCCTGGTCGTCAACATCGACCGAGGTAGACAGTGGTGCAATCCATGTGTCATCGTCCCCGATCGCCCAGGCAAGATCGTCGGAGCTAATGTAGGCGATTGCGATAACTATGCGTTCCGTCGGCGTGATGATGAGCGTATGGGGAAATTGACGTTGGACATCCGCGCCCGAGGCCCACGGATTTTGCTTAAGGCCCTCGGTGATCTGGTCGGGATTCACATTGAACAGCGACGTGTTCTCGGGCAGATCGATCAGCTGGATGGCATCGTGCTTGGTCACATGCTCGCTGCCCTGGATCTGAATATCGGTAGCGGCGAACAGGCCAGAGTTAATGACGACGACGGCAACGACTGCAAGCGCTGCCAGAGCGGCAAGGATGCCGCCCACGATTTTGCCCTTGCCCTTAACGGCAGAAGCGGCACCCGCCGCATGATTTGCCAAAGCGCCGATCGATGACAGCGGATTAGAGCCCTTTTTGCCCGATTGCGGTTTTGCGGAGGCCGACACCGACGTCAGCATACGTGGCTTAGATGCACCCAGCGCGCGACCGGGACGCGTCACCTTTGCCCCCAACGAGGGCGTGGGCGACGCTATGGGGCGAGAAGGTATGGCACCCATTGCCGGTTTGGGCGTCATCGAGGGACGTGCCACCGGACGAGCAACATTTTTGGCCGCGGGGCGTCCGCCAAGCTGCGAACCGGCAGTCGAACGCTTGGCAGGCCGCACGGACCCAGCAGGCTTAGAAGGCATAACGGATTTACGTTGAGGCTGAGATGGTGCGCCGGAACGCCCTCCGGCGCGGCGGAAGGTTGGTTTCGATGCTCTAGAAGCCGAGGAATTTAACTTCCGGTCTGAGCTCGATGCCATACGCCTCCCTCACCTTTCCGTGCACATGTCTGATAACCGCGGCCACGTCATCGGCCGAGGCGGTTCCGTTATTAACGATAAAATTAGCGTGTACGGGCGAAACTTCCGCGCCGCCAACCGAAAAACCCTTTAATCCACAATCCTCGATAAGCTTGCCCACACTCGCATCGGGCGGGTTGCGAAATACCGACCCGCAGGATGCACAGCCCATGGGCTGTGTGCGCTTACGCCGCGTCAGGTACCGCTCCATACGTTCACGGATATCGGCCTTGGGCGCAGGTTTGAGCTTGAGCACGCACTCCAGAATGATCTCGTTACGCGGCAGGCTGCATTCACGGTAGCCCCAAGCGATCTCCGAGCCCGCGTAATGCTTGATGCCGGAGCTCGGGTCAAACGTAACGACATCTTCGACCAGCGAGCCAATCCACTCGGTTCGCGTGCCGGCATTCATGGACACGGCGCCGCCAACGGAGCCGGGAATACCGACCGCAAACTCAAGGCCCGAAAGGCTACGCGACAGCGCGTCGTTGACTAGGCGAGCGAATATCACGCCCGCACCGACCGTCAGCGTACAACCGTCTTCGGCGACAACCGTACGCTGGAACTCACGCCCCAACGAAATGACGGCGCCGCGATAGCCTGCATCGGCAACAAGCAGATTAGATCCCTTGCCGATAATGACCCACGGCACCTGCTCACGATCGAGCACCGCCACGGCGCGACGCAAGGCATGATAGCTGTGACACGTCACAAAGAGGTCCGCCTTGCCGCCGATACGATAGCTCGTATGGCGCGCGAGGCGTTCATCCTCAATTACGTCCGTATCGATCATGCCCGAAAGCGCCATGACGGCGTTAAACAGACACATGGGGTTTAAGCGTCTTTCTTGGCAGTCAGATACTCGATGAACTCGGGGCCGACCGTCGTGACGTCGCCGGCGCCCATGGTAAGCAGCAAATCGCCCTCGCCCACCATCTTCTCGAGCTCCTCATTGAGCGCAAGACGGCTGGAGCAGTACACGACCTCCTTGCCGGGGTGCTTGGCGCGCACGGTATCGGCAAGCATCTTGGACGTGACGCCCGGGATGGGCATCTCGCCGGCAGAGAACACGTCAATCAGCAGCAGCTTGTCAGCATTGGCGAATGCGTCGGCAAAGTCATCGCACAGAGCCTGCAGGCGCGAATAGCGGTGCGGCTGGAACACGACGTCGACGTGCTTGTAGCCCAGCGACGAAGCGGCAGCAAGCGTCGCCTTGATCTCGGTGGGGTGATGGCCGTAATCATCGACCACGGTGATGCCATCGATATCGCCCACGTGGGTAAAGCGACGGCGGACGCCTTCAAAACTCGAAAGTGCCTTAGCGGCGGCGTCGATATCGAGGCCTAGGACATGGGCGACGGTCAAGACGGCCGTGGCGTTGAGCATGTTGTGGCGACCGGGATTGCTCTTGATCTCCACAGCATGCTCAGTGCCGTCCTCAAAGCGAACGATAAAGTCACTCTGGATGCCTTTGACATCCGGGTGCATGCAGACGATGTCGTTGCTCTCGGCAAAGCCGTAGGAAAGCACGTGACGGCCCGTCGACTTGGCGAGCTCGACCAGATGCGGGTCCTCGCCGCAAACGATGACGGTGCCGCTCTCTCCAACCAGGCCCATAAACTTGGCAAAGGTGGCCTCGATCTCCTC
>CAJMPM010000237.1 GCA_905215225.1 uncultured bacterium | reverse complement strand
CGCCACCCCTAGTAATAACTAGCTATTGAGCTTGTTGATGTCATCGTCGGTGATGGTGCCTTCCTGGCTGGACGACGGGCTGTCGCCGTTGTTATCGGAGGCGTCGTCATCGGAGGACTCGGTCTCGTTGGACGTGGAGTCGGATGCCTGTACATTGGCCCCCGAAACGGTCTTGGCGGTAAGGTCATAGGGCATCTGGCCGTACCAGACGCAGTGGCCTGCCTCGAGCGTACCATCGACCGTGATGCCATCGAGGGCATCGCTCACGGCACGGCACAGCTCATCGTTAGAGCTAAGACCTGCAACGCCAAGCGTGGAGGGCGCCTCGAGCGTGCCGACATAGGAGATCTGGCTCATCAGGCGCGCGAGGTAACCACCGGCCGTGGAATCACAGATCACGTAGTCGACCTCGCCGGACTCGAGCGCCTCAAAGCACTCGTTGATGTTGGAGAAGGTCTTTTGGTTGGCCGTGATGCTCTGCTTGGCGAGCGCTTCCTGCGAGGCCGAGGAGGTCTGAACGCCCAGGGTAGCGGCGTTAAGCGTTTCGGTGGAAACGCTCAGCGACTCGCCGTCACTGCTCTTGCCGAATACGGCGGGGGCGTCGTACAGACAGGTGCCAAGCGAGCTGATATCGCCGTCCGTAGACCTGACGTCGCCAATGAAGATGTCGGCCTTTTTATCGCTGAGCGCGGAATCGGCCGAGGACGCATCGACAAAGGCGACCTTGAGACCCATGCGGCATGCGAGGGCACGAGCGGCATCGACCGCATAGCCCGTGAGGTTTCCGTCGGCATCCTGCATGGCCTGCGGGGCGTCGGACGTATCGAGGGCGACCGTCAGGGTTCCCGGCACGACCAGGGCATCGTCCGATACCGTGGGGGTAACGGTCTCGCGCTCGATCTGGTCAATCGTGGGCGTCGTGAACGTGGACAGTGGATTGAACGCGCATCCACTCAGGCCCAAAACGGCAATGACCGCCGCGGTCCCAGCACCTAACCGAGCCGCGTGCATCAAGCTGCCCCTCACCATGTCCAATACCCTGCCTTCTGTGTCGTATGCGATCCGTGCCCTGCACGGGATATCGGGTTGTTCCCACCAGCTGACCTGGTATTTGACCCCACACTTGCGCACCGGGGTGTTTGCTCGGGAGGCCGCAGCCACCTTCACGACTGGCCCGCTCGCCCGCGAGGCGGTATTGCCCCAAAGAAAGTAGAACGGACGGTGCGGCTTACATCTAGGACGCGCCATGATCGCGCCGCGCGCACGCGGTCGCTTACGTGGATCCCTTTGACCGCGTCTGTCTTGGACTAGGACGGGCATTTCGTCCGTCCGCAACCACAGCCTGGTAGGAACGAAGCGCATTATAGCTAAGTTCAAGCTAAAGTTTAAGGTTAGGGGCGTTATTCGCATCGCGAGTACAGATTTCGCAGGTCAGGACGGGCCGCACGTGCTCTGATTGAGCCCGTCGCTCCCCTATGGAAAGCCCCAACACACCCGTCTTAGGGCGCCGTGGCCAAAAAATAGCAAATATGAGTACTGTTACCATTTTAGTAGCAGGAGTTTTTGGCTCTGCAAGCTGGTTTCACGCTCTATAACGTCAGATTGATGCCAGGATATTCTACATTTGTTTAATATCTTTCTAATTTACCCCATCTTCCAGTCCCAAAATCCCTGATTTTGCTGTTACTGAATTTGTAGCAGTACTCATATTTGCTATATTTTGGCCAGAGCATATATCAAACCCCCTGTTTCAGAGCATTGTTAGGCGGGTTTAAGCCCAAAACACGCCCGCAGCGTGTTAAGCAGCGCCTCTTGCTTTTTCCTGCGGGCATCGACACGATTCCGGTACCGCTTTCGCATACGCTGGTGCATGCGCCATGCGAGCGCCTCCATTGCCTCCATGTCGCAGAGCATCTCGTTATTGACCGTCGCGACCTCGATTCCCATAGTAATCAAGCCCGTGTTGCGTTTTTCATCATGGATACGTCCCCTCCGGGAGGAATGGCCCAGCTCGCCGTTGTATTCCAGGTCAAACCGGGCTGCCTCCTGATATGCATCGCAAACTGCATGGGGCATCCCCGAGATTGCCTGTGCGCGGTCATCGAACTCGATCTTGTAGTCGGTCTTAAAAGGACCGCAGGCAAATCCGCCATAGGAAAACGGAAGCGAAAACAGAGCGAGCATGATGCACTCCATGGGCGACAGCAGGTTTTCTGACAGGTAGGGACACAGGCGCAGCAACCGTTTGGCCGTGCTTCCTTTGCACGCCGCAAGGTAATCCACTAGGCGATCGGGTGTCAGCACGGGCTCGACCTCAAAGTAACCGACATCTGGCGGCTGGTCTTTGTCCTTTGCCAATTTGTTCACGACAGGCGAGGTGTAAGGAGGCAGATACTTCCCGCGATCACTCAGCGAAATCTTAGAGCACAGCTCCTGGGCCAGGGCAAATGCCTGGATGCAGCCGACCTCGCGGGCGACGACAACACAAAGGGCCTCGGGAGATAGACTGTACACCCCCGGTTCCACCTCTAGAATCGAGCCGGCGGGCAACCCGGAGCATACGGACCAGCTCACGCCAAGAATGCGGCGGCGCTGCACTGCAGACCCTACCAGCAAGCACAAATCCTCTTGCACCTCGCCGCTTGCGGCCC
>CAJMPM010000236.1 GCA_905215225.1 uncultured bacterium | reverse complement strand
CTTCGACCACGGTAAATTGCACGCTTGCAAAACCGCAAGTAGAACGCTTGCAATATTTAGAAAAATGCAGTCATGGTCGGGAATGTCGAATTCATCGTAGTAAACCGACATAGTTTTGTTCGGGCGACCCTGCACGGGTGCCTCCGCAAGCCTCGCGGGACCAAAATGATCCGTTTTCCTCCGTCCCCGAGGGATCAGCCGGAACCGCTCGCCACGAAATCGACCCATCTACTACGTTTGACCCGATACCCCCGACCATACCCGCTTTTCATGAAAAACCGCAGGCGTTCTACCTGCGGTTTTTCATTTCGCATCACTTGCCGTGGTCGAGGGCTGCCGCCTAAACGTAGTAGATGGCCCCATTTCGTGGCAGACGAGTCACGCGGCAGCCATCGCAAGGCCAAAATGATCCGTTTTCCTCCGTCCCCGAGGGATCAGGGGCTGGTGCTGATATGGTGCCATTTCATAACTATGTCGGATTACGGGGCTAAAGTCGGGACCCTCATCCATGCCCCCTATTTTTGAAAAACAGCGAGCAATCTACATGTGGTTTTGTTTTTGCGATTTTCTGTATGGTCGGATGTTCGCTATCCAGCCCCGTAAACCGGCATGGTTTTGTTCGTGGCGGCCCAACCGCGCGTTTAAGCGCGGGGCCGGTGGGGCATTTTTGCCCCACCGGCCCCTATTCCAGTTCTATTCCAGCGCTATTCCGGTTTGGTTTCTACTGTGGGAGTCTTGTTCGCCGCAACTGGAGTGCGGGCGGTGTCCATAGTCAGGCAGTGCTTGGGGCAGCTCTCGATGCACTCACCGCACACCACGCAGGCATACGGGTCGATCGACCACGTTCCACCCTTGCGATCGACCGCGAGCGCGCCCGCCGGGCAGCGACGCGCGCACATGCCGCAGCAAATGCACACGTCCATGTCATTGACGATGTGCCCGCGCAAGCGTTTGGGCGCCGCGAGCTCCTCCTGCGGATAGCACACCGTCACCGGCTGCTTGGCCATAGAACCCAAGGCCGTCTTGGCAAATGTCAGTAAACTCATGCCGCGCCTACCTTTCCGTGCAGCTAATGCAGGGGTCGATGGTCAGGATAATCATAGGAACGTTGGCAAGGAGCACGCCCTGCAGCGCATGTGTCAGACCCGCCAGGTTTTGCGACGTCGGCGTTCGCACGCGAAAACGGTCCAGATTCTTGGTGCCGTTACCGCGCACATAGTAGTACGCCTCGCCGCGCGGCTGCTCAATCACAACCTCGCCGCGCGCGCCGTCGGCCGGCGTGAGCTTGGTGCGCCCGCCGATACCGTCGTGCGGGATCTTGCCCACAAGCTCCTTGATGATGTCCATGGCCTGCGTGACCTCGGCACAACGCACCTGGCAGCGGGCATAGCAGTCGCCGTCGGTAGCAACGATGGGCTCAAATGCTGCCAGGCCTGCATAGGCACCGTCGCCAAACATGCGCACGTCGTAATCCACGCCCGAGGCGCGACCGAACGGGCCGACCATCGACAGATTCAGCGCGTCCTTCTTGCTGATCACGCCCACGCCGTGCAGGCGCTCGCCGCAGCTATTGTCGTCCAAAAACGTATGCACCAGGGCCTCGTAGTCGGGACGCATGGCATCGAGCGTCTGGACAATACCCGCCAGCTCGGAGTCCTCAATGTCGTGCTTAAGGCCGCCGATCTCGTTGATCGACAGAATCACGCGACCACCGCACGTGCTCTCGAAAATCTTGAGAATCTGCTCGCGCAGGGTCCACGACCGATAGAACAGCGCCTCGAAGCCAAAGGCATCGGCGAGCAGGCCCAGCCACAGCAGATGCGAGTGGATGCGCGAAAGCTCGTGCAAAATGGTGCGGATATACTGCGCGCGGCCGGGCACCTCGATGTCGAGCATGCGCTCGCAGGCGCTGGCATAGCCGCAGCTGTGGCCCACGGCGCAGATGCCGCAGATGCGCTCGGCGATGTAGCCAAACTGATGCATGTCGCGCTTTTCGGTTAGCTTCTCGAGCCCGCGGTGCACAAAGCCGATCTGCGGAATTGCCTCGATGACGCGGTCGTCCTCGATCACCAGGTCCAGATGAAGCGGCTCGGGCAGCACCGGGTGCTGCGGGCCAAACGGAATGACGGAGCGATGTGCCATGGGCCTTACGCCTCCTTTTTCTGCTTGTCGCGGGCGGCCTTGGCGGCAAGCGCCGCGCGGACCTTGGCCGCTTTCTCGGGATCCATGGCGGCGAGCTTTGCCTCCATCTCGGCAGCCTTAAGTGCGGCCTTGGCAGCAGCTTCCTCGTGCTGCGCATCGTCATGCTGGTTGCCGGCACCTTCCTGCTGACCTACACGACCTCGCCGATCTCCCTGACCGACGGACTGGAGTCGCTGCTCTCGCCGCTGAAAAAGATCAGATTCCCGGTGCACGAGCTGTCCATGATGATGAGCATCGCGCTCCGCTTCATCCCCACGCTGATCGAAGAAACAGACAAGATCATCTCCGCGCAGAAGGCGCGCGGCGCCGATTTTGAGACGGGCGGCCTGATCCGCCGCGCCAAGGCGCTGCTGCCGGTGCTCGTGCCGCTGTTCGTCAGCGCGTTCCGCCGCGCCGACGAGCTGGCCATGGCCATGGAATGCCGCTGCTACCACGGCGGCGAGGGGCGCACCCAGCTGCGCCA
>CAJMPM010000235.1 GCA_905215225.1 uncultured bacterium | reverse complement strand
CAGAGCGCCTACACGGTTGCCTCCGAGGGCGTGCAGACCATGGTCACCGTCATCCCCGGCGTGTACAGCTTTGAGTGGGTCGGCTATCAGGGTCATGTGATCCCCATCGTTATCGCCTGCGCCATTCTCGCCTTCCTCGAGAAGCGCCTGCACAAGATCGTTCCCGAGATGTTCGACCTCTTTGTGACCCCGCTTGTCTCGGTGTTCGTGACCGTGCTCGTGACGCTCGTTGCCGTCGGCCCCATCTTCGTCTGGGCCGAGAATGCCATCCTCGGTCTGATCCAGGCCCTGCTGACCCTGCCTTTCGGCATCGGTTCCTTTATCGTCGGCCTCTTCTATGCCCCCACGGTCGTTACCGGTATCCACCAGATGTACACCGCCATCGACCTGGGCCAGCTCGCCCAGTACGGTGTGACCTACTGGCTGCCCATCGCCAGCGCTGCCAACATCGCTCAGGGTGGCGCCGCGCTCGCCGTTGCCTTTAAGACCCGCGATGCCAAGATCAAGGGCTTGGCGCTTCCTTCGGCTCTGTCCGCCTTCATGGGCATTACCGAGCCGGCCATTTTTGGTGTGAACCTGCGCTTCTTTAAGCCCTTCATCGCCGGCTGCATCGGCGGCGGTTGCGGTGCCCTGGTCTGCGCGCTCACCTCGCTTGCCGCTTCCGGCACCGGCGTTACCGGCATCTTCGGTATCCTGCTGTGCCTGGCCCAGCCCGTGCAGTACGCGATCATGTTTGCGGTCGCCGCGCTGGTTTCCTTTGGCGTCTCGTTTGTCCTGTACAAGGACGAGCCCAAGGCTTCCGAGCAGGCCTAAGAGCTTTTGGTTGAGGGGATGCCCGCGGGTTGTATGCTCGCGGGCGTTTCCCGTATCTGGTGCCGATATCTGGCGCCTCGTTACTTTCGATCCGTTAGGACTTTGATATGTCTAATGCACTTGGCCGCGACCTTGCAAAGCTGGTTGCCGCTGTTGACGCTGCCGCCTCTGAGTGCGGTCATGGCGCGTATGGCCAGCGCTTCCATATTATGCCGCCGGCGGGCTGGCTCAACGACCCCAACGGTCTTTGCCAGGCGGGCGGCGTGTTCCATGCCTATTTTCAGTATGCGCCGTTTGATGTCGAGGGCGGCGTTAAGGCCTGGGGCCATGCGACGAGCCGCGACCTTATGACGTGGGACTACGTTGGCGCCCCGCTGTTGCCCGACGAGCCGTTCGATTGCCATGGCGTGTATTCGGGCTCTGCGCTTGCCGAAGACGGTTGCATTCGCGTGCTGTACACGGGCAACGTTAAGCTTTCCGATGCTGACGGTACGTACGACTACGTCAATACTGGCCGCCGCGCCGATACCGTCTATGTGGAGAGCGTTGATGGCCTTGCCGGTCGGGAGTTCAGCCAAAAGCGTGTGGTGCTGACTTCCGAGGATTATCCCGAGGATTTGACCTGCCACGTGCGTGACCCCAAGGTGTGGCGCGATGATGACGGGCGTTACCACATGGTGCTGGGCGCGCGTCGTCGCGTTGACGGTCCTCATGTCGAGAGCCGTTTTTGTGCCATGCACGGCGAGGGTGCCGGGCGCGATGTGGGCGAGATCCTGGTGTATGGCGCGGCCGATATGCTGAGTGGGGAGCTCGAGAGCCGCGTGTCTACGCCCGAGCGTTTTGGCTTTATGTGGGAGTGTCCGGGATACCTTGAGCTCGAGGCGGATGGCGGTGTACCGGCGAAGTGGCTGTCCTTCTCGCCCCAGGGTCTTGAGGGCGGTCGTTGGGACCGCGGCAATGTGTATGCCGCTGGCTACATGCCTGTAACGGGCGACATTACGGGTGGCAATGACGCTTATGAGCTGGGCGAGTTCCGCCTGTGGGACGCTGGTTTTGACTTCTATGCTCCGCAGGAGTTCACAGCCGAGGATGGTCGCCACATTTTGATTGGCTGGATGGGCATGCCCGATGATCCGACCTATGGCAACGACCCCACCGTGACATGCGGCTGGCAGCACTGCATGACGGTGCCGCGTGAGCTTACAGCCGGTGCTGGCGGCGTGGTGCTGCAGCAGCCGGCGCGCGAGATCGAGCGCCATTATGCCTCGGTGCGTGTGGGGGAGGGCTCGCTGGAGGTTTCCGGCGATACCTGCTTTGACGTTGTTGTCGACGGTGTCAACGACGCGTTTACCGCGACCGTTGATGGCGAGCTAAGGCTGGCGTTTGTGCCCGCCGTGGGCGATCTGCCCGCGCGCTTTGAGATGCGATTTACCGATGAAGGTCGCGCTTCTGCCGGCTGCGGTCGTACCGTGCGCTGGGAGCCCGTCGACGAGGTTCGTAACGTGCGCATTGTTGGCGATGTCTCGTCGGTCGAGGTGTTTGTGAACGATGGCGCGCTCGTGTTTTCTACGCGCAGCTATCCCGAGGCCTATGGCGTGACCGGTGACGCTCCGGGTGTGAGCGTGAACTATCACACGCTCAACATCTAGGCGATTCGTCGCATATCGGCGCTATACTGCAGCCGTTGCCCACGATGCGGGGAACACCCGCATCGTGGGTTTTTGCTTATGAAGGGACGGTGCCGCGTGGATGTACAGCTGCTAGAAGAGGCCTGGGCTTTGAGGTCCAGTGCGCGCGAGGCGTGGTTGCTTGCTGTCCCGCATGTGCCGGCAGCGCTGTCGCAGCTGGGGATTGTGCGTCCTGGTGACCGC
>CAJMPM010000234.1 GCA_905215225.1 uncultured bacterium | reverse complement strand
GAATATGATTCTCTACGTGCTCATCGCCTTCGTCGTCTACCTCGTGCTCTCGACCGTTCTGTTCCCCAACATCGGTCACACGCAGCAGATTACGAAGACCGATTACTCGACGTTTGTCAAAGCGCTCGATAAGAAGAGTGTCGACAAGGTCGAGTACAATACCGACGATTACACCATTTATTACACCAAGAAGGGCGAGGACGAGAACATCGCCTACAAGACGACCGGTGTGCCGAATGACGCGGGCTTTACCGATCGCGTGCTTGAGTCTGGCGCTTCGCTGGAGTCGGTCGTTCCCGATAAAAACTCGGGTCTGATGACCTACTACCTGCTCACGCTCATCCTTCCCATGGCCATCTTCTTCCTCATCGGTTGGTGGCTCAATCGTCGCATGAAGAAGGCCATGGGCGATGACGGTCCGTCGATGAACTTTGGCGGCGGTTTTGGCGGCGGCGGACTGGGCAAGTCCGGTGCTCGCGTTATCGCCTCCAAAGATGTGGGCGTGACCTTTAAGGACGTCGCCGGCCAGGAAGAGGCCAAGGAGTCCCTCAAGGAGGTCGTCGACTTTCTGGAGAAGCCGCAGCGCTACGAGGAGATCGGCGCCAAGCTGCCGCGCGGTGCTCTTCTTGTTGGCCCTCCGGGTACCGGTAAGACCCTGCTTGCCAAGGCTGTGGCCGGTGAGGCGGGCGTGCCGTTCTTTAGCATTTCGGGTTCTGAGTTCGTCGAGATGTTTGTCGGCCGCGGCGCCGCCAAGGTTCGCGACCTGTTTAAGCAGGCCAAGGAAAAGGCCCCGTGCATCGTCTTTATCGACGAGATCGATACCATCGGCAAAAAGCGTGACGGTGGCGGCTTTAGCGGCAACGACGAGCGCGAGCAGACGCTCAACCAGCTGCTGACCGAGATGGACGGCTTCGATAACCACAAGGGTATCGTCGTCCTCGCTGCCACCAACCGTCCCGACAGCCTCGACCCGGCCCTGCTGCGCCCCGGTCGTTTTGATCGCCGTATTCCCGTTGAGCTGCCCGATCTGACCGGCCGCAAGAACATTCTTGAGTTGCATGCCAAGAGCGTGAAGACGCAGCCGCCGATCGACCTGACCGCTATTGCCCGCGCCACGCCCGGTGCCTCGGGTGCCGACTTGGCTAACATCATCAACGAGGGTGCCCTGCGTGCCGTCCGCGAGGGTCGCAAGCGCGCCACGCAGGACGATTTTGAGGAGTCGGTCGAGGTCGTCATCGCCGGTCAGCAGCGCAAGTCCACGGTGCTGTCCGACCATGAAAAGCAGGTTGTGTCCTACCATGAGATCGGCCATGCCATCGTTGCCGCCCGTCAGAAGGGCTCTGCGCCGGTCACCAAGATCACCATCGTGCCGCGCACGAGCGGCGCTCTGGGCTACACCATGCAGGTCGAGGAGGACGAGCGCTTCCTGACTACGCGCCAGGAGGTGCTCGACAAGCTCGCCGTCTACTGCGGCGGACGTGCCGCCGAGGAGCTCATCTTTGGTGAGATGACGACCGGAGCGGCTAACGATATCGAGCAGGCCACCAAGCTCGCCCGAAACATGGTGACGCGCTTTGGTATGTCCGAGGAATTTGGCATGATGGCGCTCGGTACCGTTCAGAATGCGTACCTCAACCAGGACACGTCGCTTACCTGCGCCCCCGGTACGGCCGAGCGCGTGGACGCGATTGTCGCCAAGCTGATCGAGGATGCGCACGACCGCGCCCTGCAGATCCTGAAGGAGAACAAGTTCAAGCTCCACGAGCTGGCTCGTTATCTGTACAAGATGGAGACGATCACGGGCGAGGAGTTCATGAATCTCCTCTCACGCGAGAATCCGTTGATGCCAAAGCAACAGTAAGACTCGTTGCGCAGTATCAATCGCCCCATTTGAGTGTCTATCTCAAATGGGGCGTTTTGCGTGGGAGGGATATGTATGAAGATCGTGGTGAGTGCCTGTTTGATGGGCGAGAGCTGCAAGTATAACGGGCTCGATAACTACCATCGCGAGCTGGTCGAGGCTTGCGAGCGTACAGGGACCGAGGTCCTCTTGGTATGCCCTGAGGTCTTTGGGGGCCTGCCCACGCCGCGCAAGCCGTCCGAGATCGTGAACGGCGAGGTCTGTACCTGCGAGGGAGTGTCCGTTGACCGGGAATTCCGCCTGGGCGCTCAACGTGCGCTCGATATGTGCGAGCAGGCGGGCGGCCCGTCCGAGATTGCTGCGTGCGTCTTGCAGGACCGCAGCCCCTCGTGCGGCGTGGGCCGCATCTACGACGGCACCTTTAGCGGTACGCTCACCGCGGGCAACGGCGTTTTCGTCGATCTGTTGCTGCGTCACGGCTACCGCGTCATTCCAGCTAGCGAGTTCGATCCCAGCATGCTGGAACATTGTCCACAGCACTCGAACCCAACACTTCCTCACGGGTGACCGTTTTGGCATCATCCATGAAGTTGATATTGAGTACGTCCCGGTCATCAAAGACGTAGACCGAGTTGACAGGCGCCGTACCCAGGCAGCCCCTCCCCGCGGCCCTCGCGCAGGAAAGCGCACACGGCCTTCCCGTCTCTTGCGCCCCTCCTGCCCCAAACCCTGCTAGGAGCGAGTGCAGCAAACTGAAAGTTTAAATGAGGCTTCGGTAGTTTGTGTGACAAGGGGCTAGCCTAGGCAGCAACGCTCTTCGCTCCCTTCACGCCCTTCTTCC
>CAJMPM010000233.1 GCA_905215225.1 uncultured bacterium | reverse complement strand
TCAAAACGCCGCAAGCTACCTGCGTTTGCAGAGCTTCTGGCCCAAGATCATGGACGGGCTCTGGCGCGACGCACAACTGACCCGCATCCTGGAGGGGACTGAATGATCGATCGCCGCGCCCAGCGCGATAACTCAATATCAATCTTTCGCGTGATCGCCGTTGTCTGCGCCATTTGCGTGCTGGTGTACTTTATTTTTGCCCTGGCGACTGGAATCGAGCCGATCGCGACCGTGGGCGCCTGCGCACTGCTGTGCATCTTTCTGTGCATTTTTATCTATTTGACGCTCAATCCCGATTCGGTGCGTTCGCAGTACACCGAAGAGACGCTCTCGGTGGCCTCTGCCATGCTCGAGGACATCAAAGGCGGTCTGACGCAGGAGTCGGCGCGTCTGGTGTGCCAGCGCATTTTGCCCGAGACGCGTGCCATGACGGTTGCCATCACCGACGAGAGCAACGTGCTGGCCTGCGCGGGCGAGTTTGAGGAAAAGCTGCTGCCCGATTCGCCCATCCACACACTTGCCACGCGCTACGTCATCGAGCACGGTATCGTCCAGTCGTTCAACCGTGTGGTGGACGTGGTGGGTTCGGATGGCTCGCACAACCATGTTCCTGCTGGTATCATCGCTCCTATCAAGGTGGGCGACCGCACCGTCGGCACGCTCAAGTTCTACTACAAGACCCCGCGTGCCGTCGACCGCACGCAGTACGCGCTTGCCTCGGGTTTTGCCGAGATCCTGTCCACGCAGCTCGCCATCCACGAGCTCGAGGTGCAAAAGGAGCTCACGGCCCGTGCCGAGGTGCGTGCCCTGCAGGCGCAGATCAATCCGCATTTTCTGTTCAACACGCTCAACACCATCGCGTCGTTTACGCGTACCGATCCGCTGCGCGCCCGCGAGCTGCTGCGCGAGTTCTCCTCGTTCTATCGCGCCACACTCGACAATTCGGGCTCGCTCATTCCCGTGTCGCGCGAGGTCGCGCAGACCAAGCGCTACCTGACGTTTGAGAAGGCGCGCTTTGGCGAGGATCGCGTGCTGGCGACCTTCGACGTGTCCGAGGATGTTGAGGACACGCTGGTGCCGGCATTTGTAATCCAGCCAATCGTCGAGAATGCCGTGCGCCATGGTATGGGCGACGACGATGCACTGAGGATCGACGTGTCGGTCCACAGGGATGGCGAAGATGCGATTTTGATTGTGGTCGCCGATAACGGCGTGGGCATGGACGAAGGCACCGCTGCCAGACTGTTTGACGAACGCTCCGCCCGTCCCGACGCCAGCTCCCCGCAGGGCGGCGGCGCCGGTGTGGCCATGCACAATATTTCGGAGCGCATCCATCGCTTTTATGGACCGCACTCTTATACACGCGTCGAATCGGCCCCGGGCAAGGGCGCTAAAGTGCTCCTGCATCTCGATTTGTCGGAGAGCATCTTCGACATTCAAGAGTAGAATAATAGGTTACGGGTTTAACGCTAGTTGGCGGATGCCCGACGTAGTTAGTTGACGAAAGGTTTTATCCCTATGCTGCGTGCGATGATTGTGGATGATGAGGCCCCGGCCCGTTCGGAACTTCGCTTCTTGCTCGAGCAGACGGGCAAGATCGGCACGATCACAGAAGCGTCGAGCGTTCGCTCCGCTATCGAGATGCTTATGGAGAGCCGCGTCGATGTTGTGTTCCTCGATATCTCGATGCCTGGCGCTTCGGGTCTGCAACTTGCCGAGGCACTGCATAAGCTCAAGAATCCGCCGGCGATCGTATTCGTAACCGCGTACAGCGATCATGCGGTCGAGGCGTTTGATGTGGATGCCGTCGACTATCTGATGAAGCCGGTCGAGGAGGCTCGCCTGGATCGAGCGATCGATAAGGTTATGCAACGCGCCAAGCCTGTCACGGACAGCAAGGTGACCATCGAGCGCATCCCGGTGGAAAAGGGCGGCCGCAAGGTCCTCATCCCCGTGGACGACATTCGCTTTATTATGGCCAAGGACGATTACTCCTGTATTTATACGGTCGATGACCGCTTTTTGTCCACGACCTCGCTGGCACAGTTCGAGGCCAAGCTCTGCGACTTTGGCTTCTTCCGCGTTCACCGCCGCTATATCGTCAACTTGGCGTGTGTCACCGACGTCGAGACGGTTCCCTCGGGCGCTATCCAGCTGGGCATTACGGGCGTCGACGAACGCGTACCGGTTTCGCGCCGTCGCGTCGTACCGCTCAAAAAGGCCCTGAGCCTCTAGTACACCGGCCCCGCAGCCCTGTAGACCAAAATCGTCTGCGGAGCCGTGGGGCTTTTTGCATGAATGCACCAAATCTTTTTGCGGAAGGGATCCCATGAACAGTGCAAGCGCCAAGCGTATCGACATTATCTCGGACACCCACGGCTATCTTTCGCCTGCGCTCTTGGACGAGCTTAAGGGTGCGGATCTGATTATCCACGCCGGTGACCTTACGTCGGAGATGGACTACGAGCACCTGCGCACCATTGCCCCCGTGCGAGCGGTGCTGGGTAATAACGACTACTACCGCGACTACGGCCCCGACGTGGACCGCTTGGCGCTCTTTACCTACGAAGGCCTCAAGTTCGCCGTAGCCCACTACCGTGAAGACCTCCCGGTGGGATCCGTGGACGTAGCTATCAACGGTCACACCCACGTAACCAAAGAAGCCCAAGTGGGTCGCTGCTTGGTCCTCAACCCAGGCAGCGC
>CAJMPM010000232.1 GCA_905215225.1 uncultured bacterium | reverse complement strand
CGGACATAGACTTCAGCGTCGTTCTGACGCAGGCGCTCGTCGCGACAGACCAGGACCTCATCTGCGCCCGCGCAAACCAGATGCTCCAGGTCGCCGAGAGAACCCTCGGGACCCATACCGACCAGTGCCACCAGACGGCAGCCGCGAGCATCGGCAAGCTCGCGGCCCTTGCCCATAAGCTCATAGGCAACGGGAGTCACCGTATCGTGCTCGTCGGTCTGCGCGAATACCCAAATGTCTCGATACGCATCAAGGTCAACCGCGCCGGCGGCCTCATCACGCTCGATCGAGATAGCGTTGACAGGGCAGGCGTCGACGCACCCACCGCATAGGATGCAGCCGTCGGTTACGTGGGCGCATCGGTTGGGTCGCTCGCCTTCCACCACGATGCCGCCCGAAGCACAGGCGCGAACGCAGCGACCGCAGCCGATACAGGCTTCGCTATCGATAATCAGTCCGCTCATCTATGCCATCCCCTCGATAATCTTGGCAAGCTTTGCCGCCTGTTCGACCGGCGTGCCCTCGATGGCCTCGCACGTTTGGTCACGGTCGGGCACAAACGAGCGCACGACCTGCGTCGGCGATCCGGTAAGGCCGCAGCGCAAAGGGTCGGCATGCACATCGGCAGCACAGACCACCCGCACATCCGCATCTTCGGCCGCGCGAATGCCGGCGATGCTCGGCATGCGCAGCTGGCCGATCTCCTTGGCGGTCGTCATCGCACACGGCATCTCAAGATAGACCGTCTCCTCACCGGCATCGCAGCCGTGAACAAGCGCCAGTGAACCACAGGTCGTAAAGCCCGCGCTTTGCACGCAACTCACGTCGGTCACGCAGGGAATCTCAAAGGCACCGGCAAGTTCGGGACCAATCTGGGCCGTATCGCCGTCCACCGCCATCTTGCCGCAGATGAGCAGGTCAAAGTCCTCGTCGAGCGCCTCGATACCGCACTTGAGGGCATAGGTGGTTGCCAGGGTATCGGCACCCGCAAAGGCGCGATCGGTCAGCAGCAGTGCGTCATCGGCGCCTCGGGCGATGCAGTCGCGCAATAGCGGTTCAGTCGCGGGGATGCCCATCGACACCACCGTTACGCGCACGTCCATGCCAAAGCCGATAAAGTCGTCCTTCAGCGCCAGCGCGCATTCCAAAGCGCTCGCGTCAAAGGGATTAATGACCGCCTGCTTGCCATCGCGCACGATGGTATTGGTCTTGGGGTCCATCTTGACCTCGGTGCTTCCGGGCACGGCCTTGACGCACACCACCATATGGAAATCGCTCATCTTCACGCGCCCCCTTTCTGGACAAGCTCATCCAAGAGCTTCTCCGAAAACAGGTTGCCGCGACCCAGTTGCCCGTCGGGATCGAGCTGGAGCTTGAGCCGCGCCGACTCGACCATGGCCTCGTGACCGTACATCGTCTCTAAGAAGCCCGCCTTGATCTTGCCGACGCCGTGCTCGGCAGAAACGGCGCCGCCCATAGCCGTCACCTCCGCAGCCCACCGGGCAAACAGCTCGCCACCTCGACGGTAGTCCTGCGCATCGCGCGGCAGAATGTTCACATGCAGATGGTTGTTACCGATATGCCCCCAGGCAGCAGACTCAAGCCCGCTTTCGGCCAGCGTGCGGCGATAGAGGGCCACGACATCGGCAAGGCGTGCATTGGGCACCGACATGTCCGAACCCAGTTTGGTAATGGTGGGATCCGTGCGGCGACGCTCGTCGATAAGCATGTTGACGCTCTCGGGGACGGCGTGACGGAAGAACCGCTGGCATTCGCGGTCGACCTCGGTGCGCGCAACCCAGGTCGCGTCGTCGCGGCCGCCCGCAAGCTCCAAAACCCCTCCCAAGAGGTACAACTCCTCGGTCGCCTGCGCCTCGTCGTCGCAGTCGAGCTCCACATAGACACAGACCTTTGCCTCGTCGTCGAGCGCCGGCAGCGAGGCAAACGCGGTCGACTGCTCGCGCTGGCGGCGAAGGATATCCAAGGCGCCGGCATCGAAATACTCAATAGCGGCGGCATGGGACAGCACGGGGCGCACGGAATCGGTAAAGGACACCGCCTTGTCCTCGCTGTCGAAAAAGCAGCTCACGCCCCATACGACCGAAGGTGCCGCCTGCAAGGCGATCTCGAGCTCGGTAATGACGCCGAGTGTGCCACACGCACCGATAAAGAGGTCGACGGCGTCCATATCGTCCGAAACGAAATAACCCGACGCGTTTTTGGTCTTGGGCATGGTATAGCCAGGAAGATCCAGCTCGAGCGCGCGGCCTTCCGCTGTCACGAGCGACAAGTGGCGTGCGTCAGCGTGCGCCTGACCTCGATGAAGCTCAAGCAGGTCGCCGTCCGCCAGTGCCACGTGAAGCCCCGTAACGTGCGGGCGCATGGGGCCGTAGGCGTAACTGCGGGCACCGGAGGCATTGCACGCCGCCATGCCGCCCAGGCAGGCAGATGCCTCGGTGGGATCGGTGGGAAAGAACTGCTCAGGAGCTGCCTGGAACTCCTCATAGGCCTCAAGCGATACCTGATCCCAGTCAGCGGTCGGCAATGCCTTCTTACCCAGCTGCTTGCGCAACTCCGAAAGCACGACGCCCGGCTCCACGCGCAGCAGAAAACGGCCTCGCTCGTCGCGGCGAAGACCCAGGCAGCGAATCATACGAGAAGTGTTGAGGATATGCCCGCCGTGCGGCACGGCCCCGGCAGCCAGACCGGTCCGCGCAC
>CAJMPM010000231.1 GCA_905215225.1 uncultured bacterium | reverse complement strand
TCCGGATTGACGCTCACCGTCTCCGGCAGCAGGACTAGTCCCACCAGGCTGCCCAGAACTCCCAGCACAGCCAGGACATAGAGGATCATATTCCGGCTACGTTTGTTGTCATCCATCTCCATCTGCTTGAACTCCATCTACTGGGGTTGATAATGCTATCTAGAATACCCAACCCGGACGGCGATAAACCGACGCCGGGCTCGAAAGGACAGAGATGGCATCACTGGAAGTCGGCAAGGTTCAAATCTACACGGGCGACGGCAAGGGCAAAACCACGGCTGCGCTGGGGCTGGCTTTGCGCGCCACGGGTTATGGGCTCGACGTACTCATGCTGCAGTTTGCCAAGAAGCTGCACTGCGCCGAACACGATGCCGCGCCGCGCCTGGGACTGCGCATTGTACAGGCCGCTCGCGACACGCCCGAGGCTTGCGCCGCACAGATCATGGAGCTTGCACACGAACAGATTAGCCAGGTCGACGTGCTCATTCTGGACGAACTCGGCGAAGCAATGCGCCGCGGCTTCGTGACGCGTGAGGATGTCGAAGCGCTGATCGCGATAAAGCCCTCCACCACGGAGCTCGTGCTTACCGGCCGAGGCCTGCTGCCACTGGCCGATCTTGCCGACCTGGTCACCGAAATGCGTCCCATCAAACACTACTTTGACGAAGGCCTCCTAGCCCGCCAAGGCATCGAATACTAATTGATCCGAAGGGGACGGAGGAAAACGGATCATCGACATCACGACGGAGAGCAATGATCCGTTTTCTTCCGACCCTAAGGAATCATTAGGCGGTGGCGCGGCCGAGCCAGTTGCCGCTGTGGTGGTAGATGGTGAACATCGTGGCTGTGATGAGCCAGGTTACGGGGTAGACCAGCAGAAGGTGCTCAAGCGACGGGTCGAACGGCATGATCGCAAACACCCAAATCACCCTGAGCACGACGGTGCCAAAAATCGTGAGCATCATGGGCTGCAAGCTCACGCCGGCACCACGAATGGAGCCCGACGCGTTCTCGATAATCGAGAAGATCGCGTAGAACGGCGCGATAAAATGAAGAATCGTCGTGGTGTACGCCGAAATCGAAGCATCGTCGACAAACAGGCGCGACAACGGACCCGAGAACACCAGCAGCACGGCAGACAGGCCACCAATGAGCATAAACGACAGCACGAGTGACGTATGGTAGCCCTTGCGCATGCGCTCGTAGTTGCGCGCGCCAAAGTTCTGTGCCGAGAACGTGGTGATCGACACGCCAAGCGCCTCGGTAACCATCCAGACAATGCCATCCAAGCGGCCCGAAAGACCCCACGCCGTGGTGACATCGGCACCAAACGAATTGACCGACACCTGAATCAAAACGTTGGAAATCGAATACGCAGCAGACTGAAAGCCAAGCGGAAGACCACACGAGATCATGGTCTTACAAATGCCAGGATCAATGCCGAGTTAGGACAGTGAAAGCCGCCACGCACCCGGTGCGTGCATCATGCGAATCACGATCATCGTGGCGTTGGAGCAAATGGTCAGCGCCACCGCGATGCCGCAGCCCAGAGCCTCCATATGAAGCACGGCAACGAAGATGACATCCAGCACCGCATTAACAAGGCAGCCGGAAGCGATGATCACAGCAGGCCCGCGCGTGTCGCCCACGGCGCGCAGCAGTGCCGTACCCATATTGAGCAGCAGCGCCGCAACCATGGCGGCAAAATAGCAACGGGCATAGGCCACGCCCTCGGCCAATAGTTCATGCGGCGTGTTCATAAGCACCAGCATGGGCTCAACGAACACTATGCCAAGAATCGAGAAAACGATACCGCCCACCAGCGCGAGCGTCATGGCCGTATGGACCGAACGACTCAGTCGCTCATCATCGTGCTGGCCAAAATACTGACCGGTAATGACCGCGCAGCCGGCGCCGACGCCAACGCAAAAGCCAATGCAGAGCACGGTGAGCACCATCGTGGCTTGAATGCCACCCAGTGCAAGCTTGCCGCCAAACTGACCGACGATATAGGTACCGATAAGCGTGTAGGCCTGCTGAAAAAACGAACTAAAAAAGATGGGAACGCACAGCGAAAGAAGTTGCTGCCAAATAACACCCTGCGTTACATCGATAGCCGTAGATTTCTTAGCCACACGCCCTCCCCACCAGCGTACGTCAAACAACAAAACGGCAATTTAAGACCAAAACCAATAGCAGCTTAGCACCGACCGGCGCCGACCGAAACACCTCAAGTCAGAGCCCGGTGCGAACTATCTGCCTAGTGATACAGTCCCGGCTGGTAGTGATACTCATTGCTCGCGTGCGGGCACAGCTGCCAAAAGGCGACGGCACTCGCCGCGGCTACGTTAAGCGAATCGACCCCGTGCGCCATCGGAATGCGCACGGCCCGGTCACAGCCCGCGATAGTCTTGGCGCCCAGGCCAGCACCCTCGGTACCCATAAAGATTGCCAGGCGATCAATCTCCTGTAGCGTGGGATCGTCCAACGACACAGAATCGTCCGTCAACGCCATGGCGGCACACGAAAAACCGGCATCGTGCAGCGCCGCCAGGCCGTCATACGGCCACACGCGCGCCTCGCTGCCAATGCGCGTCCACGGCACCTGAAACACGGTGCCCATGCTCACCCGCACCGCGCGGCGGCACAGCGGGTCGCAGCAGGAGGGGGTGATGAGCACGGCATCCATGTTCAGCGCGGCAGCGCTGCGGAAGATCGCGACAACGTTG
>CAJMPM010000230.1 GCA_905215225.1 uncultured bacterium | reverse complement strand
GGCTAGAGCCTCACTTGGAGATGGCGCTTCATGCTCGTCGTGCGCGCCCTGCGAAGCCTCGTCAGAATCCGGCGTTGGCTCAGGCGCAGGCTCGGGCACCGGCATAGGAGCGGGCGTCGGGATGGGTGTAGGCGCGGGCGCCGGAGCTGATGCAGGCTCAGGCTCTGGTGCCGGAGCAGATGAAGGAGCGGCATCCGAAGCATTGCGGTCTGCAGGGTCAGCCTTCTTCTCGAAAGGCAACACAAAAGTCAGGACGTCGTCCTTATCCTCATCGGCCCACTCGCTTGCATAGCGTGCGGCCCAATAGCCAACGGCACGGTGCTTGAGCATCTTGCCAAAGACCGTAAGAAATACGGTGACGAAAGCGACCAGCACCAGGAACAGCACGAGTGTGATGCCACCGCCGGCAACAATCGCCTCAATACCCGTAGGACGATAGTAGTAGCTATACATACCGACAGAGGCAACGGCGCCAAAGACGACCGTCAAGATCCATGTGACAACGTTGGCGCCCAGGCCCGTCAAAAACTCGGGAAGGAACGAAGCGCAGAACAGCTTGGTCTTATTGTTCTTAAAGGCTGCCCAAACCTTATCGAGCGAAAACGCGCGCTCGACGCGACCGGTCACCGCAAAGTGCATCACGGCAATGTCGGCGAACATCTTAAAGAAGACCCCCAGGACCGCCGTGGCAATCATAGCCAGAACGAGCAAGCCAAGCGAGCCAAACAGCGCAGCCTCGAGCGCATAAGAGCCGTAATACGAATACGAGCCCGCCGCGCCAATTACCACGCCCTCCACCAGCGAAAGCACTACACCGATCACGGGAATGGCAGCGATAACCTCGAGCACGACCGAGATAACGCTCGAAAAGACTCCGAGGCCAAACGACGTGGAACGCATCAACGGACGCTCCATGCCGTCATCGATCTTAAGCGACAGATCGCGACCCCACTCTATGCCAAAGCCCGAACCGCACACGCTCGCCACGTAGGCAGCCAAAAAGCCGATGGCAGCCGCAATACCGCCGATATCGGGGATGAACAGATCGAGTACCGACACGACACAGATAAGCGCCGGCAAAAAAGCGATCTGACACACGCGCTGCAGCACGCCCGGAGTCTTGGTCATATCCTCAAACGCCTGAGCCACACAGCCCTTGGACGCGCTCATGGGAGGCTGAGGGACAAATTGCTGAGGCTGACCCTGAGGGGCGGAAGCTACAGCACCAGCATTAGGAGCACCGCACACACCGCAGAACTTGTCGTTATCGCCCATGGGGGCGCCACACTGCGAACAGAACATCGAAATCATCCCTTCGTATTTTGAGCGAATCACCTGGATCGCAAACGATGTCATTGGCATCATTATCGCCCAATGTGGGGACAAATACTCTTAGATGGCGTATTTGCAACGCGCGAGGCGCTTTTCGATTGTTTGATGAGTGTGTCCGCATTAGTTTGTTCCGCGGAAACCCTTGCCGACAATCTCGGAGCTGTCGACAATCGTGATAAAGGCACCCGGATCGACCTCGCGCGCATAGCGGCGCAGTTGCACGGCCTCGCGACGGCTCAGCACGCTCATGATCACCGTCACGCACTTGCCCGAGAAGGCACCGTAGCCGCGACTGATAGTCGCCGTACGGTTGAGATGCTTGACGATAAACTCCTCGACCTTAAGGGGCTCGGAACAAATGATCGTGCAGACCTTACGAAGATGAATGCTCTCGATGGCCTTGTCGACCACAAGCGTCTTGGCAAACAGGCCGAGCACGCAATACAGACCGACACGCGGGCCATACAAAAAGGCCGCGATGGTCACGATGCCGATATCGACCAGTAGCAGGGCGCGACCAATCTCGAGCGTGGTGCGGCGTTTGAGGATCATAGCAAGAATGTCCGTGCCGCCCGTCGAGGCGCCGATGTCAAAGACAATAGCGCTGCCGAGCGCTGGCAAGATGACGGCAAAGCACAGGTCGAGCCACATATCACCCGTCAGAGAGACATCGGTCGGAATGAAGAGCTCAAACAGCGAGACATAGGCCGAAAGCGCAAACGAGGCGAAGACGCTCCACAGGATTGCCTTGCGCTCCAAAAAGATAAAGCCCAAGACGACGAGAACCGCGTTGATAATCCACATAAAGACGCCGACGGGCAGGGTCGGAAACAGCGTGGACAGAATGACCGACACGCCCGAGGTGCCGCCAAAAGCAAAGTGATTAGGGGTTTTAAACGCAACGATGGCAAAGGCCGTAAGAATCAGACCCAGATTGAGCTCGGCGAAAAAGCGCGGGAAGCCTGGCTCCTGGCTGCGCTTTTGGCCGGCACGCTCGCCGCGCTCGATATCGGTGCGATCGACCACGCGCTCCATCGGCACCACGGGAGGACGATGCACCTCCTCGGCAGCACGCGACGCCGCCTCTGCCGCAGCGGCTTCAATCGCCCATGCCTTGCTTTCTGTTTCGCGCTCGTCAGCCATTACGGCAACCCCTCGTTAACAATTTGGAAACAATGCGCCCATTAGGGTAACGCGGAACGCGACGATTGCAACCCCTAGTTAGACGAGCGGTATGCCTACATCGGGGGCATACAAATAACGGCCGGCCGCACATACATCCGTGCGACCGGCCGTTTGACGTTTTCGCAGATAAAATCTGCCAAAATAAACCTGTCCCTTTTTGGCAGGTTACCTTTTTGGTAGGTTACTCGTGCTGGTTGGTGCGGTGCTCGTACTCC
>CAJMPM010000229.1 GCA_905215225.1 uncultured bacterium | reverse complement strand
ATATGGCGGAGCATCTGGACTGGGCCGGCATCACCCTAATCGAGCGCAGCGGAGCAGACATGGCAACGGTAACTGTGCATTACGGCTCCGAGCGTTGGCTACTGCGCCAGATAATTGCAGCGGGCGGAGCCATCCGCATCTTGGATGACCCCGCCCTGTCAAAGCGTCTGTGCGATATGGCAAAAACCCTCGTCTGTCCGCTTTTGCGCCGCCGCTCGTGGCGTGCGCGTCACAGTTGCTGATAGTGCCCGATCTGCGCCGATTCGATGCGCTGGTAGGAGCGCGTGGGCAGCGACGTTAAGAACTTCTTTCCGTAGCCCTTCGTCACCAGGCGCGGGTCGGCCAGAATCAGCACGCCGCAATCGGTCGACGAGCGGATAAGGCGGCCGGCCGCCTGCTTGACCTCGAGCACCGCCTCGGGCAGCGAATAGCGCGCCCAAGCGCGGTCTTCGCGCAGGTTGCGCTCGCACGAGAGCGGGTCCGTGGGGCTCGAGAACGGCAGCTTGGGAATGATGACGCAGCGCAGCGTCTCGCCGCTGGCGTCGAACCCCTCCCAGAAGGCCTTAAGCGCAAAAAGCGATGAAGTCGGCTCGTTGATAAACCGATCGCGCAGGCGACGAGGAGATGAGTTGCGCTGCTGGCAGTTGAGTTCCAGACCCGCACGGGCCATCTTGGGCTCAACGCGGGCGTACAGGTCTTCCATGTCGCGCCGATTGGTGAACAGTGTGAGCACCGATCCGCCCATGGCAAGATGGGCGTCGACCAGCACGCGCTCGAGCGCCGTAAGATAGCTCTCACGATCGCGCGGATCGGGGATATCGCCCGCAACGACTACAGCCATGTTCGAATCGAAGTCATAGCTCGAGTCCAAGTGCAACGATGAGGATGTTGAAGCACCGATGCGATCGAGGCCAACCGCGTGGTTAAAGTGTTCAAAGCTTTTGGACACCGTCATGGTCGCCGAGGCAAAGATAGCCGTGTGAACCTCGGGCAGCCACTCGGTTGCCAAGGCCTCGCCAATGTCGATGCGCTCTGCGGTCATTGACTCTCCGCCGGCACGCAACCTGCGATTGACCTGCAGCGAATACACGTAGTGTTCATCGGCGCCGTCAATGATGAGTTTGAGGTTCTCGGCCAGCTCGTGCAGGCGGCGCGAGATATCACCCAAGTCGACAACAACCTCGGGCTTGTCGGCGGCGATGGCTTGCACCAGCGCGTCGACGCTCTTGTCAGCTTGTTCCAATGCGTCGATGGCAGTGTAGGCCGACTGTAAGAAATCATGCCAGTCGTCAGATTCGCGCAGCTCGGGGCCAATCCATAGATTGGCATTGTCATAACCCCCACGGGCACGGCGGCCGAGCTCGCGAACGCCATCGAACACGTCGGCGATTGCCATGCTCGCGCGCGCAACCGTCGACGTCGCCTTGGCAGTAAGGCCCAGATAGAGCGTAGAGCCCTCGGAGGTTGCCAAATCACGGGAGACCTGGCTTAGCGCACCGGTGCTCGAGCCACCCAGGCGCTCAAACAGAACGCGTGATTCGTCCGCCGACACCACGCGCGCCCACTGACGGCGCGCCTCGCGCTCGATAGAATGAGCCTCGTCGATTACCCAATGACGAATCGGAGGCAAAATCCTGCCCTCGGCCGCAACATTGCGGAACAGCAGGGAATGGTTGGTGACCACCACATCGGCATGCGCCGCACGACGGCGAGCGCCGTGGACCAAACATTTATCAGGGAAAAACGGGCAGAGGCGGCGAGCACACTCGCGCGAGGCCGTCGTAAAGTCGGGGCGGTTGACGCTGCGCCACCGAATGCCAAGCGAGTCGAGGTCGCCATCGGCTGATTGGCAGACGTACGCCATAATGACCGCGACCGCCGTGAGCGTGTCCGCCGGATCGCGCTTGGTGGTAATCTCGACCTGGCCGCGGCTCATGCGCTCAAGCTTGCGCAGGCACGGATAGTGGTCATACCCCTTGAGAGCGCAAAATGACAGACCACCGTCCAGTTGCTCGGCAAGTTTTGGCAGCTCATGATACATGAGCTGGTCGGCAAGATTGTTCGATTTGGTCGCAATACCAACCGTGATGTTGTTACGGCGTGCTGCCTCGGCAAAAGGCACCAGATAGGCCATCGATTTGCCGACGCCCGTGCCCGCCTCAATTACACGATGAGTGCCCGTGACCAGCGCATCGCGGACCTCGAGCGCCATCGCGATCTGCTCATCACGCGGCTCGTAGGTGGGGTACATGCGATTGACCAGGCCACCTGGCGCATAGTCTGCCTCAATCTCCTCACGACTCGGCATCTTGAGGACCGGCAGTTCGTCGGCGTCCACCCGATCGTCGGCGCGATCGGCCTTGAGAACGTCAGCACGAGCGGCGCTGAGAGAGAAGATAGAACCAGGGTTCTGCCCCGCCAAGAATGAGAAGATAGGACGATAGGACCAAGGCACGTCCGGATGCATGTCGGCTAGGCGCGCCATGAGGCCCTGGGGCAAGTCGGTGAGCGCCACGAGCAACACACGCCATACGCCACACAGGGCGTCGACGTCGGCAGTGGCACGGTGTGATACCGAGTCACAGCCAAACAGATCGGCCATAAAAGACAGCTTGTGCGAGGCCAGGCGCGGAAGCGCGATGCGCGACAGCGCCAGCGAATCGATCCAGATGTCGCTGACGTTGACACCGCCCTTGACCGACTCGATAAACGAACGGTCGAAGGTGGCGTTTTGCGCAATCACCGGGCAGCCGCCGACAAA
>CAJMPM010000228.1 GCA_905215225.1 uncultured bacterium | reverse complement strand
TGCTCATGCTGGGTGGCGGCGGGTTTGCCTATCCCAAGTTTGCGCTGATGTCGCACGAGGGCTTGCGCATGGACGTTATCGAGTATGACGGAGAGATTACGCGCCTGGCGCGCCGTTGGTTCTATCTGGACGAGCTGGAGCGCACGGTGGGCGACCGCTTGCGGGTGATTACCGCTGAGGCTCGCTCGTATCTGGGTGTGACGAGCGTGGGTCATCGTCGCTACGACGTGGTCGTGAGCGATTGCTTTGGCGGTGCCGAGCCCGTACGCGAGCTGGCGACGGTTGAGGCATTGCGTTTGGTGCGAGGCGGCCTGAACCCCGGGGGTATCTACGTTGCCAATATCGTGAGCGCAAACGAGGGGAGCGACGTGACGTTCCTGCGCGACTGCGCTGCCACGGCACTCGAGGTATTCGCCCACGCCTGGGTGGTCCCATGTGGCGATGCGGAGTTCGGCGGCGAGGAGAACTACCTGCTTATCGCCAGCGACGGCGACTACGCCTTTGCCGAAGCCGTGCCCTTCGACACCGACTTCCTCGGCACCGTCCTTCACGATTAGTACGTCTCCTTGAGACCAGTCTTTTTGGGACGGGGCTATTTTAGCTACCCCCTGCCGTTAATCGGCCAAACCGATCGCGGTGCCTGTCAAGGTAGCTAAAATAGCCCCGTCCCAAAAAGACTGGTCTTAGGCGTGGTCACGCCAGCTGAGGACGCGCTGCTTCATACCCTCGATGTCGAGCACGCCTTCGGCGAAGCCTTTGCGCACGAGCTCCTCGGGAACGTACTCGTCGTAGCGATCAAAATAAGGCACCTCGCCGGGATAGACGAGCTCGATGGGGTCGAAGTCCTTTTCGGCCTCGGCTGCGAGCACCTCAAAGAACGTCTCCTCGTCAGCCTTCATCTTAAAATGCATAAAGTATGGACGCGACGGATCGAGCCCGCGAAGGCCCAGCTCCGCGGCGCATTTAATCTTGAGCATGCGCTCGAGTGCCAAAAAGGCGTAGCTGCCCAGCCAGGGGAAGAGCGCCCAGGTGTCGCCGCCCAGGTTGATGAGCTGCTTAGTTCCCGCACCCGAAATCTCGGCCGTATGGCGAGCCTGCGCTAAGCGGGCCCGTGCGTTACCCATGAGGTACGGATATGTCGCGTGCTCGTTGAGCGCCTTGCGCATGCGCTCGAGTACGTGTGTATTGATGTCGCCGGGGCAGTCGCCAAAGTAGGCCGGCACCCGGCCCTTGACCTGCGTGGCAAAGACGGTGTGGCGCTTCCAGTCCACTTCCTCGACAATCCAGCAGTGTCCGGCGATGGCGATGCGCTCACCGGGCGGTGGCGGATTGACGATCGTGCCCAACTCGGCCGACTCGCTGCGAACGGTGAACTCCTCGTTTTCCTGGAACACAGCGTAGAACTTAAAGTTGTTAATGATGCGCTCGCCCGCGAGGCCCACGATGAGCCCACCGCCCTCGGTGACCTGGATGTGGTCAATCTTAATGAGGTGACGCAGCAGTACGCGATAGTCATCGGCCGAGACGCGGTGGAAATAGCTGAGCGTGAGCACGCGCTGAGCAAGCTCGGCCGGCGTGAGCTCGCCGGTGCTGGCGAGCGTCGACATGGTCTGGTGGTAGAGCAGGCTGTAGGGGAGTCGATCGAGCTCGGGCGGCTCGACCCACTTTTCCTCGCGATAGAGTTGTACGAGCGCGATGCCCTGCAGGAGCTTCCACGGAATGGTCTCGGGCATCATCGTGCGCGGCTCGGGCTCTTCCTCGCGCATGACAAACCACATCTCGGGCGGAAGATCGCGGCGTCCCGTGCGGCCCATTCGCTGCAAAAAGGAGCTGACGGTAAACGGCGCGTCGATCTGAAACGCACGCTCCAGACGGCCGATATCAATGCCGAGCTCCAACGAAGAGGTGGTGACGGTCGTCTGTGCCTGCTCCTCGTCGCGCATGAGCTCCTCGGCCGTCTCGCGCAGCGATGCCGAGAGGTTGCCATGATGGATAAGGAAGCGGTCTGGCTCGTGCCGGCTTTCACAGTAGCTGCGCAACATGGAGCACACAGCCTCTGCCTCCTCGCGCGAGTTGGCAAAGACCAGGCACTTGCGGCCGCGGGTGTGTTCGAAGATATAGCCCATGCCGGGGTCGGCGTTGTCTGGTGCTGTGTCGGTTGGATTGAGTAATGCCTGTTCGGGTGCTCGGGGGATGTCGACTTCGCCCTCGGGGGCTGAGGAAGTGCGACGGTCCTTGGGGGCAGCCTTGCCCCGTGCCTGCTCGCGACGTTGGCGGCGCTCCTCTTGCGTGAGTTGTCCGCTGTGACGCATGTCTTGAGCACCGGCCGGCAGCGCCGCGGATGCCGCTGCCTCGATGCGCTCGCACGCGAGCACTTCGGCCTCTTGAGGACCCATGCTCTCGAATCCCCGCTGCTGAGCCTGGGGACCCGAGTTGTAGAAGTGCTCCATGGAGATGCGCCACACGCGGCGCGGTTCTTCAAAGCGGGGGATAACGCAGTCGCGCCCCGTTCCCTGTGAGAGAAAAGCGCCCGTGCGCTCGGGGTCGCCGATGGTAGCCGAAAGGCCAATGCGGCGAGGCTGCACGCCGGCCATGCGCGAGAGTCGCTCGATAAGGCAGAGCGTCTGCCCGCCGCGGTCGCCGCGCATGAGGGAGTGCACCTCGTCGATCACGATGAATCGCAGGTCGCCGCACAGCCGGGCGATGTCGGCGTGGCGGTGCAGCATCAACGCTTCGAGGGACTCCGGCGTGGTCTGGAGGATGCCGGAGGGG
>CAJMPM010000227.1 GCA_905215225.1 uncultured bacterium | reverse complement strand
GGTCGCTCGAGCCGGATCGTCACGCGGAATACCGTACGCCGCGGACACCTGCCCGTAGGCACGAACGTCCTCGGCAACCAACTCGACAAGCTCCTGGGACAGCTCATCAGCCTGAGCAAACGCGCGCGCCAGGTCATCCGCACGATCAGCAAGCGCGGGATTGGTCGCACCGTAGCGGGCAACCATTCCGCACAGCGAGGCGCCCAGCGCGCCCACAAAGGCGCTCGCGCTACCGCCGCCAGGCACCGGTTCGCGCGCGGCCAGCGCCTCGGCAAACCCACGGCAGGTCTTGTCCATCATCTCTTGGCTCATACGTATGCACCATCAAGTCATATAGATCGGTCGGGCGGCAACCGCCGACCAACCGCATCAAACACGTAATGATGCTAAGTCTAGCCCATAAGCACATGAGCGTCAGCGCATCTGGCCATCGCGGATTTCTATGACGAACGATAGGCGTCGGCACCGCAAACATGGGACACATGGCCCACCTTTCGAGACTTCCAGACGTCACAAACTGGGGCATATCTATAAACAAGGAACCTGTTGGGGCACGGCCGCGCAACGGCCACAAGCGATGAACGGAGGCATAAGCCGCACAGTACACAGAGACATCCGCCGCCAGCGCAATCAGTACCCCAACAGTATGCGGCGCCGTGATGTCACCGGCAGACAAGGAGGACGCCACCATGAAGAAAAAGACCCTATCGATCCTTTCCCTTTGCATCGCCCTCTTTGCCGCGTTTGCCCTTGTCGGCTGCGGCGGGATCGCATCGGGCGGAGGCGGCAGCACCTCAAAGAGCGAAGGCAAGGAAAAGGCCCCCGTCGCCGAAAAGACTGACTTTATCTGGTTTAAGGTCGAGATGCCCGAGGGCGTTGGCGTAAGCGACTCCGCTGGCAAGAATGCCGACAGGGTCCAGCTCGCCTTCCCCGAAGACGAGAACGGTTCGGCCGATCGCTTTATCCCTGTTTGGAAAAAAGCGCTGACGGCAGAGGAATCCCACGCCGACCAGGCAGAAAAGAAAGGTGATACGTTCCAGTGGAAGGATGGCGGGTCCGTCGAGTATAACGGCAGGACGTGGCTCGTCGGAACGTACGAGGACAACAGCGGCGTCTCAACCCTCCTCTTTACCGACGTTGAGCCGGGAAGCGTCTACGTCCTCATCTCGAACTTCGATCTGCATAAGAAAGAAGCCGAGGCGCTCCTCAACTCCATCGAGTTTCCCGATGACATGGCGAAGGCAGTTGCCGAGGCACGCGAAGTCGAGATTTCGAGCATCGAGATCAAGTAACGGGACACCAGCCCGCGCCTACGCGCACCCGCGCACATGCGCCCCATTAAAACAACGGGCGCCCAACCCGGGGAGAGCCGACAGCACCGGCCCTCCCCTCTTTTGGACCCGTGCATATTGCCACTTAACGGCGCAAATCCGGCCCTCAGAATGGGACACATGGCCCACCCTAGCGAGCCGTCCACGCGTACAGTAAAGGCAGGTAATCCATGGGCGGTTACAGATCGAGGAGGACACGACCATGAAAAAGAAGGCCTTTGCGATTCTCACCCTCTGCATCAGTCTCTTTGCCGCGGTTGCCCTGGTGGGTTGCGGTGGCAGCGGTGGCGCTACCGGCAGTGGCGGTGGCGGCGGAGCAGAAAAGCCAGCCGTGGATATGAGGACCGACTTCATTTGGTTTAAGGTCGAGGTCCCCGAGGGCGTCGAGATCACCGACGTCGCAGGCGACACCGCCGACAGGGCCCAGTTTAAGTTCACCGAGAGCGAGCACGCCAGCGACCGCTTCATTCCCGTCTTCGATCCTGACAAGAACGCCGATGAACTGTTTGACTACGAGGCAAAGTGGAAGGCCAACTCCGGATGGACCGAGAGCGATCCCGTTAAGTACAACGGCAAGACCTGGCGCAGCGCCTACTTTACGCACTCGGGCGGCGTGACGACCGAGTACTTCACCGACGTTGACGGCGGCAGCGTGTACGCGCGCATCGACAACGTCGAGGAACACAAGGACGCCGTCGAGACCATGATGAAGTCCCTGGAGTTTGCCGACGACATCGCCGCAGCCAAGACCGAAGCCATGGACGTCAAGCTCGAGGATATCGAGATCAAGCGCTAAGCGACTCGCGAGCGCAACGGGAAACACGAGCGCAGTGCCAACAAGCAACGGTACCCCAGAGCTTCGTACTAAGGGAGGGCCGGTAAACCGACCCTCCTTTTCTTATGCCGGTAGCCGACGAACGCGAGGACGCCGGACGCCGGAACCGCCCCAAATGTGGCAACAGTACGAACACGACAAACACCCCAACGCGTCCACCCGCCGATTTATTGCGCCGCGCAGACAATTAAACCAGCATCTTTAAACATCTGGGCAGTATAGTGACCAAAACTATCGCATAACCGCACTCTACGAATGGAGAAGTTATGACCGAACACCATGCCATCAGCCGCCGAGCGTTTACGCTGGGCCTAGGGCTTGCGGCGTTGTCACCACTTGCAAGCCTGCCCGAAACCGCAGTACCGGGCATTCCCCTGCGCGCGGCATTTGCAGAAGACACGCCCACATCGGCGGCCACCCTCGACAATTTCGTCATTCGCCTTCGCCCCGCGGGCTATTTTCGCACCGCGAGCGTCAACCAAGACGGCAACGTTCGCGGCAACGTCTGTCACCTGTTTAACGACGGCACGTCCAGCAAGCTCATCCTTGAGAACGTAACGACCAAGAATGACGATACAAACTGGTACGCCATCCGCACCTTGCTCAATTTCG
>CAJMPM010000226.1 GCA_905215225.1 uncultured bacterium | reverse complement strand
GGCTTCGCAGATGCGGGCGAACATGTTGCAGGTGCCAAAGGGCTCGCACACGTCAAAGAAAATGCAGATTGACGACCATCCGCCATACCAGCTCACGGCGCCCGCCGGCTCGTGAAAGACGGGGTTCTCGATGAGCTCGTAATTGGAGATGGGACCCGATACGGGATAGGTTACCTCGGCATCGCAGATCTTAGCCGAAAAGATACGTGATTCGACCGGACAGGACGATTCGAACAGCTTGCATGCCTCGGGAGCCTTGTCCCAGAGCATGTCGGCGAGAAACGTCTCGCCATTCAGCGTGATCTTGAGCATTTTTGTCATAGTAAGGACCTCCTCAATCCGTCGCTCAAGGGGCTCGCTGGCGGATAAGGAGAAGACAGCAGCGGGGTCGCCGAACCCAAACTTCACGACAGATCTCCGTCGCCCCAGCCCGCGCTGTTCTTCGCTAAAGTACCATGCCGCAATTGCGCGTGCAATAACAGTTTTTGATTTTCTGGAAGCGGCAATCGACGAGACGGCTCGCCGGCTGCCGGCCGACGCGCGGCATAGGCACTCGTCTATTCCTTATGCTGGATGAAAAACGCCATGTTATTGCAGGGCTGCATACTCGTCCAATAAGTGCATAGAATCTCGTATAGTGCGAGTAAGATATTACGCTGTCTGTTTTGTGTTTAGCAAAGATACAGTTTGCATAATCTGGTCTAATCCCTGCTCTATTAAAATAAAGTCGCACGTAAATGGCGTAGATATGTCTGAGCTGGGGTTCTGTACGCTGAGCGGATAAAAACGACCGTTCACCGTTCAACTATTTTCAAAATGAATAAAATGAGCGATAAAGAGAATATAAACCTTAATAAACTCGCGTATCGCACGGACGCGGGTTATTAATGGGTTGTAGGCCTTTTACAGAAAGGATTCCAGCAATGTCTAAGCCTCTTGGCAAGCCCGATCGTATTGTCGTCGCCCTTGGCGGCAACGCCCTCGGCAACAACCCCGTCGAGCAGATCGAGGCCGTGAGCAACACCGCCCACGCTCTCCTTGGTCTTATCGAGCAGGGTAACGAGATCATCATCACCCACGGCAACGGCCCGCAGGTCGGCATGATCCAGAACGCCTTCGCCGCTGCCCACGACGCCATCGGCACCCCCGAGATGCCGCTGCCCGAGTGCGGCGCCATGTCCCAGGGCTACATTGGTTATCACCTGCAGCAGGGCATCGGCCGCGAGATGCACAAGCGCTATAAGCGTTGGCACGCCGCCACCGTCGTCACCCAGATCGAGTGCGACCCGGATGATCCCGCGTTCAAGAACCCGACCAAGCCGATCGGCCCCTTCTATACCGAGGAGCAGGCCAAGGAGTTTATGGCCGAGGATCCCTCCAAGGTCTTCGTCGAGGATTCCGGCCGCGGCTGGCGTCGCGTCGTCGCCTCCCCCGATCCCAAGAAGATCGTCGAGGCTGACTCCATCCTCAACCTTCTCGACAACGAGTTCATCGTCATCGCCTGCGGTGGCGGCGGCATCCCCGTCGTCCGCGACTACGAGAACAAGGGCTGCTACAAGGGCGTTCCCGCCGTCATCGACAAGGACCTGGGCGGCGAGCTGCTGGCCGAGGACTGCGATGCTGACGTTCTGTTCCTGCTGACCGCCGTTGAGCATGTCGCCATCAACTTTGGCAAGCCCAACCAGGAGGAGCTCGAGGACCTCACCGCCGACGAGGCCGAGCGCCTGGCCGACGAGGGCCAGTTCGGCAAGGGTTCCATGGAGCCCAAGGTCCGCGCTGCCATCAAGTTCGCCCGTTCCCGCAAGGGCCGCACCTGCATCATCGGTGCTCTAGACAAGGCCGCCGAGACCATGGCCGGCCTCTCCGGTACCCGCATCCACGAGTAGTCTCTACTCTGTTGCATCTCTCGTGGGCGCCAGGCAAAGAGCCCACAAACTAGCCTCTCTTCATGAGCCCCGCAGTCCGCTCCGACTGCGGGGCTTTTGTTTCGACCCGGCACTTAGGGACGTTCCTTTCCTGCCGGCAGCCTAGGGCTGGTCATTGGGGACAGACTTAAATGCGTGGCACCGATCAACTGCGGAAAGCGCATCCCACAATGAGTGTCCAAAGCGGGGCACAGTTTCCCAGGTACTCATTTAAGTCTGTCCCCAATGAGTGCCCAATGACTAGTAGTAGGCCCACATGGCTTCGACTTCGTTGAGGACCTCTACGACGCCCCAGCGGCGGGCGCTGCGGCTGGCCGAGGTGGGGTCGTAGACGCCAATCTGGTTGGCGTCGTCGATGCCGTAGAGCACGATGTAGTGGCCTACGTTGGTAAACGTACCGGGGCGCACTGCGGCGATGACGGGCGCACCCGAGCGAAGTGCTTGGGTAATCGATTCGCGATCGTTATAGAGCTGTGTTCCGTTGAGCCCCAGCTGCCACGCACCGCCTGTCATAAACGACCACTCGGTGGCACCGGTGGGGGCGTAGTTGCCGGCTTCGGCCAGTGCGCATATATCGACCGGTGTCTTATCGGTGTGGCCGGTCTTAAAGATATAGACCATGGTGAGGCAGGTGGGACCGCAAGCGTTTTCGCGAATAGTGCCGCCGGCATAGGGCAGCTCCGACCATGCGGGGTCAATTTGGTAGATGTGGGGCATGGTGCCGGCCTGCCATTGCGAGCGTGGGGTCGAGAACGCAAAGGAGTAACCGGGCGCGACGGGAGCTTTAAGCAGCTTGTCCTCGGCAGTGGGCTCAAGACCGGCTGATCCGTGGGAGATACAGGATCCCAAAAACACAAAGACGAG
>CAJMPM010000225.1 GCA_905215225.1 uncultured bacterium | reverse complement strand
TCTCAAGGTGCACGCTTTGCGGCTGATCCGGTCCCACCGGGCCGCGCGGCAAGGAGATATATTGCCAGACCGGAGGGGTCCCGGGGGCGGGAATCTGGCACTCCATATTTTGTTCACAAATGAATCGATCCTTCAGTTGTTCCACTGAAGTCATGTCTGAAGCATCGGCTTCTGGTATTGGCGATGACCAGCTGGTTTATAGGTGTTGAGGCGTCGGCCATCTCTGCTGGGCTACTTTACTCTAAAGACATTAGGTTTTGGTTTCCTGTCGGTAAAAGGCTGGTTTTGGCCGCCAGGCGTCCCTATATATAGAGAAGATCTGGTTCGAACCCGCGTCGCAACAACAAAAAAAGCGACCGGCATCCGCCAGTCGCTTTTCTATTCTATGGTGGGCCGTCAGGGGTTCGAACCCTGGACCTTGGGATTAAAAGTCCCCTGCTCTGCCAGCTGAGCTAACGGCCCGCGGGTGGCATTGTACCACGGTCTGGGACTATTCCCAACTCCATTGGCCGTTCTGGAAAATCACAACTTCGCGTCCATCGGGCGTAATGCCCACAATATCGATGTCGTCCGTGCCGATCATAAAATCGACGTGCGTGCTCGAGACGTTAACACCATGCTCCAGGAGCTCCTCCTTGGACATGTCGTACCCACCCTCGATGCATTCGGGGAAACCGACACCTAGCGCGAGATGGCAGCTAGCGTTCTCGTCATAGAGCGTATCGTAGAACAGAACACCACTTTCGCGGATCGGCGTGTTCTTGGAAATGAGCGCGACTTCTCCCAGGTGAGCAGCGCCCTCGTCCGTATCGATGATACTTGCAAGCGTTGCCTTGCCCACGCGGGCGTCGTAGTCCACCACGCGGCCGCCCTCGAACTTAATCCAAAAATCGTCGACCTTATTGCCGTGGTGGATGAGCGGCATGGCCGAGTACACGATACCGTCGGCGCGCATGCGATCGGGCGAGGTGAAGACTTCCTCGGTGGGAATGTTGGGGAAGAAGGGGTGCCCATCGGGCGTCTTGCCCTTGCCGCCGGCCCACTCGTGACCCTTCGTCATGCCAATCATCAGATCGGTTCCATTTGCCGCGGTGTAATGCAGGCAGTCGAAACGATTGTCGTTCAGGAAACGCAGGTTCTTTTCGAATGCGGCGTCATGGAGCTCCCAGTCGCTCTCCGGGTCCTGGCCATCGGCGCGCGCGGTGTGCAGAATCGCATTCCATAGTTTATAGATTGCAACCTCATCGGCGTCTCCCGGGAACACCTCGCGCGCCCAAGCCACGACCGGAGCGCCGGCGATGCACCACGGATTGATGTTGTAATCCAGTCCACGGCGGAAAACTTTGCACTGCGTGTTCTTTGCCTTAGAAGCTGCAGCGGGCTTAGCGGGATCGCTGCCCTTAAGGGCGGCGGGGTCCGCACCCTCGATAAAGATAAAGCAGGCACCGTCCTGGGCCAGGGAATCCAGCTGCAGGCGCTTCCACTCGGGCGTCTGCTCAAAATAGCTTTTCTCGACATGCTCGTACGTGAGCCTCGTCACGGCATCATCGGCCCAGATGACCGTCACGTGGCCGGCGCCGGCAGCATAGGCCTCCGCGACCACCACGCGCGCAAACGGCGCGCACTCGACCGGAGACTGAACGACGACCTCCTGGCCGAGCTTAACGTTTACGCCCTTGCGGACGACTAGGCGCGCGTAGTTTTTAATCTTGGGCTCCAAGGCCTTCATGCTCTCCAGAGCCTCTTCGACCGTCAGGGCAGCTCGAATCATGTGCCACTCCATCTATCTATAGAACAGTAAAAAGGCGCGCCGCAAAAACGACGCGCCTTATATCTTAGCGATAAGTATGTATGCAAACGCTACTTCTTCTTGGAGTCCTTCTTGTCCTCCTCGGCAGCTGCGCGCTCGATAAGAGCGTTGAGCTTGTTCTCGGACATGCCCTCGGCCTGCGCGCGGTACATGTTGCGCAAGGGACGAATACGAGCGAAGTCGTAGATAAAGTCACCTAGGATGATGACATAGGACAAAACGATGCCGACCATCTGGACAGGGCTGGACACCATGCCAGCGGGAGCGAAGTACAGCGAGGTCCAAATTGCCACGACGAGCACCATGCCGATGGCGAGCACGGCCCACCAGATACGACGGCGCTTGGTGTAGTCCTCATCCTGCTTGAGAAGAATATTCGACACCGTATAGATACGATCCTCGCGAGCACGCTGCTTGGCCTTGCGGGCGCGCTTCTCCTCCTTGGAAAGGCCTTCCAGGTTTTCACCCTTCTCTAGCTCTTTGCGGCGAGCTTTAGACGAAGCCGGCACGACGCGAACGGAGCTCGCTGCTTGGCGGGCGGGTTTAGCAGATGCGGCGGACTTGCGCGCAACCCCGGTAACTTCGTGGGATTGCGTGCGCTTGTTCGTGGCGCTACGGGTACTCACTTATGCGTTCTCCTTCATGCTTGTGAACTGGGAGCCCGTGATGATCTGGAAGGCCTCGCGATAGCGCTCGGACGTGCCATCGATGACCTCGGCGGGCAGGTGCGGGGTCTCCCCCGTCATATCCCAGTTGGCTTTGAGCCAATTGCGGACGAATTGTTTGTCGTAGCTGGGCTGAATCTTGCCCTCCTCGTAGCTGGCGGCGGGCCAGAAACGGCTGGAGTCGGGCGTGAGGCACTCGTCGATCAGCGTAACCTTGCCATCGATGACACCGAACTCGAACTTGGTGTCGGCGATGATGATGCCTCGAGTCGCGGCATACTCGGCAGCGGCCTAGTAAATCTTGAGGGACAGGTCGCGGATCTGCGTGGCGATGTCCTCACCCACGATTTCG
>CAJMPM010000224.1 GCA_905215225.1 uncultured bacterium | reverse complement strand
GCCTCGGCCTCGGCCGTCAGACGACGGGCTTCCTCGAGCTTGGCCTCGGCCTGGGCGAGCTGCTCGGCGGCGTTATCGGCCGTGACGGTTGCGGTGTCGCCCTTGCCCTCGGCATCCACGATGGCAGCCGCGGCGGCCAGGCGGTCCTCCTCGGCCATAGCGCGCTTGAGGTTCATGCCCACCACGATGAGGTGATACACCTGGTAGATAAAGAACAGCAGCATGGGCAGCACGATCACAATGAGGAAGCCCATGGAGCTGGACAGGAAGTCCATGACCTTGCCCATCTGCGGCAACGCGAACAGGTACTTGCCCACGATGTCGCCGTCGCTGATGATGTGCGTATCGGCCACGTCGTTGTTGTCGCCCTTGGTGGTAAAGCTGCGCATGCCGTTGACCTCGTCGATGGCGGCGATGCGGTGCGTGTTGAGTGCGTACTCGTTGTCGATGATGGTATGGAACGTCACGATGTCGCCCACCTCGAGCTTGGAGGTGTCGCACTTTTTGATGAAGATGAGGTCGCCCTTGTTAAACGTGGGCGCCATGGAGTCGGACTGCACGGCGAGCGGGGTGAAGCCGGCGATGTCAGAGACGCTGCCGTCCTCGCGCGTGGCGAGCGTGGTAAACGCATACAGGGCCGCCACCAGGATGATGATCCACATGACGACGCTCAACGCGATGGATGCGACTTTTTTAACAGATTGCATGATGTCCCTTACTACCGTGTCTGTCTAGGTCGTGCGCGGCCCGGCGGCCGCCGTGCGTATCTACTGTTCCTCGATGCCCTCAAAGCGCATCGAAACCGAATAGTTAGCTCCCTTTAGCATATTAGTGCAATTTGGGTCCGTTCCCTCGAGCCATATGCGAACGGTTACCGGCTTATCCGTATCTTTTATCAGGTCGAACATGTCGCTGGCCGCGGTCGCCTCGCCCGAGCCGAGCCCAAAGACGGTGGCCGCGCTAGATGAGCCCCCGCCCCCGTTGGGGTTGTAGACCCAGGTGTGGCCGTCGGCGGTAAAGCTCATGCGCATGGCGCTTGCCATGCCCTGCGTGTCGGAGCTAAACCGCGTGCCGGATACGCCGTTGTCGCCGTCCTGGCCGGTCAGGCGCACGCGCAGGTCCGTGCTGCTCATAAAGTGCAGCGTGAACTCCAGGTAGGCGCCGGTGGCGGGGTCGGCGGTGGAGCCGTCCTCGAAGGTGAAGGTCTGGCAGTCGCTCGTGGTGACGGGTCTGAGCTTGGACGCATCGATGTCCACGCCCTTTTCGCTAGCGATGCGCGCCGAGATCTGGTCGAAGCCCAGGCTGTGAACGTATTCGTCGAAGGTGGCATGCTCGTCCAGGTCAAAGCGCAGCGAACCGTCGGCGTTGGCGTCGATCATGAGCATGCGGGTCTTGGCGCTATCGGCGATGGAAAACCAGGCAAAGGTTGCCATGGCTATCGCCACCAGCGCAAACAGCACCAGCACCACAGTGGTGGTGAGCTTGCGGCGCAGGTCGGTGTCGGCGGGCGCGGCGGCATTGGGCTTGCCGGTGGCGGGCGTGCAGTTGGCGGCGGGTTGCTTACGCGTCATGGCTACTCACCGTCCAAGGTCGCAAAGAGCGCCAGGTGCAAGGTGCCCGGATCCTGATAGAGATAGTCGGCGCTATCGGGATCGGTGCCCTCGATGTAGTAATAGATATCCAAACGATAGGTCTGGCCAAGCCCAAGCGTGGCAAGCGTGTTTTGCGGACGCGCGGCCGTCTCGCTCGTGTCCAGCGTAAAGGCGGCTGGGTCCTGCGTTACGTTGGCACCGCAAGCAAGCTGGCCGTTTTGCCAACCCAGGAGCATGCCCTCGGTGTAGCCCGCCAGGCCCGAAGGCGCGGTCGCGGGATGCTCGTCGCGATGGCCGCTATCAGAGCTGTCGAGCTCAAAAATGTTGGTGGCAAGCACCTGGTTACCGCTCGAGATCTTTATGCCCACGCGGGCTGCGCGTAGCAGCTCGGCATCGGCGCCCTGCGGGACCAGCGATTCGGCCAGATACAAGTTGACCTTGCCTTTAACCTTGTTGGCGCCCGTTCCGGTAATGGTGGGGCGCAGATCGATCCAGCCGTGATAGTAGGTGGAGCCATTGTCTTTTGCCTGCTCAAACACCGTGGCATCGCCGGCTGAGTTGTTTTGTGCGCAGGCCGCAAAGCCGTTGAGGTCGAAGGTCGAGACCGGGTAGAGCGTCACGGCGCCGGTCGCGGTGGAGGCCAGAGATGCATCGCCTTGCTGCGACCAGCTACCGCGATCGGCGTCGCCCAGCTCCAGCACCAGCTTGGACGTGTCGCTGTGCACGCTCACCGAGTTGGTGTTGACCTTCATGTTGTTGGTAAACCAGGCGTAGGTTGCGGCACCCAAAGTGGCGGCGAGCGCCACCATGACGAGCGCGATGTAGGCACGCGCGCGGTGGGCGTGGCGGCGGGTGACGACGTCCTCGAGGACCTGGCGCTCGGCGGCGGGTGCGGGCGCCGGGGTTGCGCCCGCGGACTCGCTGGCGCCTACCTGCATGTGCTTATTCTTGTGCATTTAGCTCGCCCCCTTATGCCTTGGCCGCGGCAAAGGCAAGCTGGAGCACCACATCGCGGGCCTGGGCCTCGTCGATGCAATTGGCGTCGCAGCCTTCCATGTACACAACGTAGCGAACGCTTGCTACCTCGTTGGCGGCCAGCGTGCAGATGGGCGTGGCGCCCGCGCGCGCCGTGGGCGTGTCGCCGGTGCCGTCCATGCTGCAAGCGCTTATGGCGCGCGCAGGGTCGGCGGTGTAGGTCCAGCCCGAAGCGCCGCCCGCTACGCCCACGCCGTCTTGCGTCGTG
>CAJMPM010000223.1 GCA_905215225.1 uncultured bacterium | reverse complement strand
TTGGCGGCGCAATTGTTGACGCCGGCAAATTCGACTGGATGGCGCATGCCGATAAATTCCCCGGCCTTACAACGCCCGACGAAAGCTATCACGGCTTAAGCTACACCAAGACTTTCGGTAACGCCGCGTTTATAACCAAAGCGCGCGTACAGCTTATGCGCGACCTCGGCTCCATGCAGAACCCGCAGGCGGCGTTCTTCCTGAACAGCTCGCTCGAGAGCCTGCACGTGCGCATGCCGCGTCATTGCGAGAACGGTCTGGCCGTTGCCAAGTTCCTGCAGAGCCATCCCAAGGTGCGCTTCGTGAGCTATCCGGGCCTGGAGGGCGACAAGTACTATGACCTGGCTCAGAAGTACATGCCTAACGGTACCTGCGGCGTCGTGAGCTTTGGCTTTAACGGTGGTCGCGCGGCGGCCGAGACCTTTATGAAGAGCCTTAAGCTCGCCCAGATCGCTACGCACGTGGCCGATGCGCGTACTTGCTGCTTGCATCCGGCAAACGCTACCCATCGCCAGATGAACGATGAGGAGCTCATCGCCTGTGGCATCTCCGCCGATATGGTGCGTCTGTCGTGCGGCCTCGAGGACACGGCCGATCTGATTGCCGACCTTGAGCAGGCGCTTGAGCAGTGCTAGGCTAGCGTTCGCACAAGGCGCCGATGCTGGCAGAAAGCTTCGGCGACCTTTCGTTCCGATTCCGTAGGCGGGACCCCAATCGCGGCTGTTTGCAGGCGATTGGGGTCCCGTTTTTTGCGTTGGGCCACTCGAAAGGATGGATATGGAGAAAACTGCAGAGCAGCTGCGCCGCGAGCACATTGCTCTAGAGGGCGACACCCATGGCAAGAACAAATGGGCGATTCTGTTTACCGTGCTCATCATGACGTTTATGGTGTGTCTGGATTCGACCGTCGTGACCGTGGCGCTGCCCGTGATGCAAAAGGAGCTGGGCGTGGGCCTCGATCGCATTCAGCTGGTAAGCTCGGTGTATCTGCTTGCGACGTGCGTGGCTATGTTGCCGTTTGGTCGTCTGGGCGACGTGCGCGGCAAGGTGAATGTGTTCCAGCTGGGCGTCATCGTCTTTTCGGTCGGTTCGCTGCTGTGCGGCCTTTCGGCCTCGCTCGAGGTTCTTATCCTGGCACGCATTGTTCAGGGCGTCGGTTGCGCGGCGGCCATGGCCAACAACATGGGCATCATCTCCGAGTCGTTTCCGGCTCGCGAGCGCGGTCGTGCCATGGGTATTCTCGCGACCTTCGTGGCCCTCGGCATGATGTGTGGTCCCGTGCTCGGCGGCATGCTGGTGGCAAGCTTTCCCTGGGAGAGCATCTTCCTCATCAACCTGCCCATTGGCGTGATCTCGTTTATCGTGGGGCTCTACACGCTACCGCATGTTAAGCCGGAGGCCGGCGAGCGCCCCATGTCCCTGATCGAGGCCGCTCGTCGCTGCTTTGCAAATTCGGCCTTCACCGTCAACCTTGCTTGCATGCTCATCGTGTTCGTTGGTATTGGCGCATCTGAGTTTATCCTGCCGTTCTATTTTCAGGATGCCCACGGCTTTGGTTCCGACATTTCCGGATTGCTCTTTTTGGCGCTGCCGATGGTGAATGCCTTTATCGGACCGCTTTCGGGTACGGTTTCGGACCGTGTCGGATGCGAGGGCCCCACGGCGGTCGGCCTGGGCGTGTACGTGTGCGGCCTCTTTGCGGTAAGCACGCTCGACGAGCACTCTTCCATCCCCATGATCGTGTGCTGCGTCGCGTTTATGTCGTGCGGTACGTCGATTTTCCAGAGCCCCAATAACTCGCTGTACATGGGCGCGGCGCCGCGCGAAGCGCTCGGCTTTGCGGGCAGCCTGGGTAGCCTGGCGCGCTATGCGGGTATGGCGGTGGGCATTACGGCGGCGTCTCATATCCTGTATGGGCAGATGAGTGTGGCGATGGGCGAGGCCGTGACCAGTTTTGTTGCAGGCCGTCCGGATGTGTTCCTGTTTGGTTTTCGTTCGGTGTTCTATGTGTTGATGGCTGTGGCCGCTGTGGGCTTTGCGCTCGCCATGGTGCGTTTGGTGAGGATGCGCGCCCGCCATTAGCTTGTGGAGGCAGGCTTGCCACGAATCGGGCCTATCTACTTGTCTTGCGGCTTTATGGTGCGATGCGGCTTGTGGGACGGGCGGGGGTCGGTCCGTGGTAGACTATCGAACAACGTTTATTAATCGCGCGGTATCGTTGCCGCGAGAAGGGGTTGCGCCATGCAGGAGCTTGAGGATCGTATTCGCCATGACGGCATCGTAAAGGCCGGTAACGTCCTTAAGGTTGATGCCTTCCTCAACCACCAGTGCGACGTTGAGTTGTTCGACCACATGGGCGCCGAGTGGGCCCATCTGTTCGAGGGCGTCGAGATCAACAAGATCCTGACGATCGAGGCTTCGGGCATTGGCATGGCTTGCATTGCAGCCCAGCATTTTGGCGGCGTGCCGGTAGTCTTTGCCAAGAAGGCCCAGTCCATCAACCTTGACGGCGAGCAGTATGCCACGACCATCTATTCCTTTACCAAGCAGAAGGAGAACCCGGTTATCGTTGGCAAGCGCTTCCTGTCCGAGGGCGACAAGGTCCTGATCATCGACGACTTTTTGGCCAACGGCTGCGCGCTCGAGGGTCTTATCAAGCTCTGCGAGGCTGCAGGTGCCGAGGTATCCGGCATTGGCATTGCGGTGGAGAAGGGCTTCCAGGGCGGTGGCGATAAGCTCCGCGAGCGCGGCTTCCGCGTTGAAAGCCTAGCCCGTATCGCCGATATGGACTGCGAGACCGGCGAGATCACCTTCGCCTAAGCGCGCAACACAAGCGATTGGTATG
>CAJMPM010000222.1 GCA_905215225.1 uncultured bacterium | reverse complement strand
CACCATTCACCCTTGTCGCCATTGGCGGGCTCGATTGGAATCGCGAGCTGAGCCCTTGGGCATGCGACGGGACCGTACGCGATGCCGAGCCTTTCGGAGGCCAAGCTGCCGGTTTTCTTGATGAGCTGCTGAATCAGATAATCCCCCAGGTGGAGTCGTCGCTTCCTCAGCCGCCCACCTGGCGCGGCATTGCCGGCTACTCATTGGCGGGCCTCTTTTCACTTTGGTCCCTCTGGCAGACCGATGCCTTTGACCGCGCCGCAAGCGCATCGGGGTCGCTGTGGTTTCCTCACTTTATCGACTACGCACACGAGCACACGATGGCAGTTACGCCCGACGCTGCCTACCTGTCACTCGGCAAAAAGGAAACCAAGACGCCCAACCGCATGATGCGGCATGTACTCGACGACACACGCGCGATGGAAGCGTTGCTCGTCGAGCGCGGCATTCCAACAACGCTGGAGCTCAACCCCGGCAATCACTTTGCCCAAACCGACTTACGCATGGCCCGCGGCATCCACTGGATACTGACGCATTAAAAATGGCGCCCACGCGTACATACGCATGGACGCCATTTTTAATTTGGCTGAACGCAGCTACTATTCAGCAGTCTCCTCAAGCTCGGAAGTATCGAACTCAAAGTCATTACCGGGCAGGATGGCGTTGAGCACAATGCCCACCAGCGAGCCCACGGCAAGGCCCGAAAGCGAAATCGTCACGCCGCCCAGCTCCAGCACGATGGCACCGGCAGTGCTATAGGCAATGCCGAGCGATAGCACGAGCACCAGAGCGGCCACCAGCACGTTGCGGTTGTTCTGGAAATCGACCTGGTTCTCGATGAGGTTGCGGACGCCCACAGCGCTGATCATGCCGTAGAGCACGAGCGACACACCGCCGATAACGCATGCCGGCATGGCGGCGATGACCGCGGCGAACTTGGGGCAGAACGAAAGCACGATGGCGCAACACGCGGCAATTCGAATTACGCGCGGGTCGAACACGCGCGTCAGGGCGAGCACGCCGGTGTTCTCGCCATACGTAGTGTTGGCCGGAGCGCCAAAGAGCGAAGCCAGAATCGTGGCAAGGCCGTCGCCGAGCAGCGTGCGATGCAGACCGGGATCGGCAATGTAGTTGCACTCGCAAGTCGAACCGATAGCAGAGATATCGCCGATATGCTCGATCATGGTCGCGAAGGCCAGCGGCATGATGGTGATGATGGCCGTCGTGGCAAGACCGCTATCGAACTGCGGCCCAAAGAGTGCAAACACGGTGTTGTCCCACACGATGGGCAGACCGACCCACGGAGCGGCGGCAACGCCCGAGAAATCAACCTCGCCGAGCGCAGCCGCAACGGCATAGCTCACCACAACGCCCAGCAAAATCGGCACGATCTTGACCATGCCACGGCCCCAGATGTTGCAGATGACGATAACGGCAACGCCAATGACAGCCACAAGCCAGTTGGTCTGGCAGTTAGCAATAGCGGAACTTGCCAGGATCAAGCCGATGGAAATGACGATGGGGCCAGTCACCACCGGCGGAAAGAAACGCATGACACGCTTGGCGCCAAACGCGCGGAAGAACGCCGCCAGCACCGGATAGAGCAGACCGGCACAAGCTACGCCCAGGCAGGCGTAGGGCAAAAGCTCGGTCTCGCCGTTGGGCGCGATTGCGGCATAACCGGCAATAAAGGCAAACGATGAGCCCAAAAATGCCGGCACCTTACCGCGCGACAGGAAGTGGAACAGCAGCGTGCCCAAGCCGGCAAACAAAAGCGTTGCCGATACCGAGAGGCCGGTGAGCACGGGCACCAGCACGGTGGCGCCAAACATGGCAAACAGGTGCTGTAGGCCGAGCAGAAACATGCGCGGGCGGCCGAGCGACGATGCGTCGTAGATGGCATCGCTGACGGCGGGCGTCGAGGACTGGGACATGGATGTCCTTTCGAATGGAAGGGCGATCAGGCATATCGGATAACCTGCCCGAACGATACGATCCGAACCATTGTACGCGATACACTATGCCTCGCACGCGCCGCCACCTGCAAACACTAGCGCTATTTCCAAACGCGCTCGGCAATGCGCTTGACCAGCGCGATCTTTGCCCATTGCTCATCCTCGGTCAGCTTGTTGCCAATCTCGCAGCTGGCAAAGCCGCACTGAGGCGACAGATACAGGTTCTCGAGCGGCACGTACTTTGCGGCTTCACGGATGCGCTCGACGATAACATCCTCGTTCTCGAGCTCTGCCGCCTTGGTGGTTACCAAGCCCAGCACGACCTTCTTGCCCGGGGCAACGTACTTGAGCGGCTCAAAACCGCCGGCGCGCGGCGTATCGAACTCCAGGTAAAATGCATCGACATCCTCGTTTGCGAACAGGTACGGCGCGATGGGGGCATAGCCGCCCTCGAAGGCATAGGTGGAGTGGTAGTTGCCGCGGCACACATGCGTGTTGATGACCAGATCGTCGGGCTTGTCCGCGATGGCGGCATTGTTGAGCGCCACGCCCAGCTCGCTTACCTTTTGCAGGTCGACCGGGCTCATGCCGGTTTTGGCGACAAAATCGGTGTCGCAGTAGATGCCCCAGGTGCAGTCATCAAACTGGATGTTGCGGCAGCCTGCTGCGTACAGGTCGGCGATCACCGTGCGATAAGCGGCTGCGATGGCGTCGGCAAGTTCCTCATCGGTCTTATAGACAGCGCGCAGGCTCTCCTGCTGGCCATCGCAGCGGTCGAGCGTGACTTCGGAGAACGTCTGGATCGGCGCCGGAATGGTCTGGCGCGCGATCTGGCCCTCACCCTCGAGCGACTTGACAAATTTGAAGTGCTCGACGAACGGATGGCTCTCGCCGCTAATGGGACCGGTTACAGCGGCGGTGTCGGCGGTAGTCTCCT
>CAJMPM010000221.1 GCA_905215225.1 uncultured bacterium | reverse complement strand
CCGGCGCGCTCGGCGACCGTGCCGGGCTCGATATCGAGCTGCTCGGGCGGCATGTAGCCGATGGTGCCGCCGCGTGAGCCGCCAAAGCCACCGGCGGACGACAGTCGCGCCATGCCAAAGTCGGTGAGCTTTACATTGCCCGAATGGTCGATAAGTACATTGGCGGGCTTTATGTCCAGATGAAGCACGCCGTTTGCATGGGCAAAGGTGAGTGCCTGACCCAGCGCGTCGGCAATGGCAGCGGCCTCGTCTAAGGTGAGCGAGTGGCCGTCCACGCGATGTAAAAACTCGGCGAGCGACATACCGTCGACATATTCCATAACCAGGTAGGCATAGGCGGTGTCGTGCGTAAAGTCGATAACCTGCACGATATTGGGATGTTGAAGCATGGCGGCAGTGTGCGCCTCGCGCAGGACATCCATGATGTCGCTGGCGGGCATGCCGGCACCGTTGATAAGGGGGATGCGCTTAATGGCGACGCGGCGGCGCAGGTGCGTGTCGCGGCAGATCTCGATGGAGCCAAAACCGCCGGTCGCAAGTGTCTCGAGCGGCTGGTACCGCTTGAGCAGCTCGCGAGAGCTGGTGCCCTCCAAGGGAACGTCCGGCGAGAACCGGGCGGTATGTTGCGAGAAAAGCGGCATGGCCAACCCTCGTGCGTTTAAAGTTCGTTTGCGAGCGGCGGGCGCGGGGCCGAGCCGTTCGCGGTGGCATAGATGCTGCTAGTGTAGCACGCTCGGGTGCATGGTGAAGGTAGCGGGGCGAGATGGCCTATCTGACTTGGTCCTCGTCTCAACGCATACGGAAAGCGCGCCCCAGTTTTCGGTCAAATTGTGGGATGCGTTTTCCGGATGGGGTAGGCTGCGGAAACCGCATCCCAGAATATTGGCCTAGAACGGGATGCAGTTTCCGGATCGATACTCAAAAGGAAAGCGCATCCCGCTTTGATGCGGGGACTGCGGACAAAAGCTGGACCGTGATCTGGCTCGGATTGGAGTTCGCCTGAATCGTTGATGCTGGCTGGTGCAGGCGCGGAGATAAATGAGCAGCCCGAGCGATATAATGACACGCAATGGAGGCCATATGCTCTTTTCCCGCTGCTCTGCCACATCTGCTTTTACCATTGCGCTTGTCGTAATGGCGGTTACCCCTTATCACCGGTTTTCATCTTCGATCGGCTTGGCATCAGGTGCAATGACCTGGCTCGTTATCCTCGGCGCATGCCTCGCGGCGTTTGGTCTTGGTGTTGCGCTCCGCAAGGGGAGAGAAATAAGACGGCCGGGTCGCCTTGGCGTCTTCGGTGTTTTCCTTGCTGCTATTGCGGTGGTTCCCGAATGGGTCGACTTGGCCTTCTATGCTCGCGGAGATTCTATCCCAATCGTGTTTGCACCAATCTGGTTGTTGCATGGTGTTTCGTGTACCTTGTGCTTCACTGGGTCGTTGCTCCTCTCATATGTAATTTGGGATACGGCGGGCTCTCCTTTGATACGGGGGGCGGCGCGGGACGGCGAAAGGGGGACCCGCCGATCGCAGAGCGCGCTTTTTGCAGAAACAATAGTTGTCCTGTCTTGCCTGCTGTTTTGCTGTCGAGTTTCATGGAGAGTCGTTCCCGAGCCATGGGGGATGCCCTCTGTAACGGCCGCATCAATTGGCATCGTGCTTTTAATTCCTCTGGTCTATCTCGTATTGGCTGCGGTCCCGCTGCTTTGCTGTCCCCGCGCCTTTGGTCGGGGGCGGGGCAACGTGTTTGCCCGTTCTGTGCTCGTAGCAGTTCCCATTGGCCTTGTTCCGGCTGTTGAGGTGGCATACTTCGCAAACGATGCCACGATCATTGCATTGCTGGCGATGGAATCGGCTATTACTGTTGCTGTCTTCGTGTGCACGTTGCTAAGGGGGAAACGGGACAACAATTCGGATACCCCTCGCACGTCCGACCCATTCGATGCGGGGGTGTTTTCCCCTGCCCTGTCGCCTCGAGAAGAGCAGTTTGTTCGACTGCTGCTCAAAGGGAAAACGCCGGCGGAAATTGCCAGGGAGACGGGTACGAAGCCATCGACGGTGCGAACAACGCTTCACCGAGCATACGGGAAGGCGTCGGTTGCGGGCTCACGCGAGCTCGTGGCGTTGTTTGTGGACGAGGGTGATGCTGTAGTGCCCGAGCTGTCGCGGCGGCATGCTGACGATATGTTGGCATCAGCCCGGACGCGCCGGCTGTTTCGATACCTGCTCACAACATTTTTTATCCTCCTTGCGGCGGGCCCCTTGGTAATGGCGGATAGCGATTGGGGATCCGGTGTTTCGCGGGCAGTCGCCTTTTCTCTCGCAAGCTATGCATTGGGTCTCGGATTGCTTCTGTCGCTGCACTACGCGGGTGAAAAACTGAATCGTGAAGCTGCGCTGACTAGAACGGATGGGGCGATTGGGCTCGGAAGCCCGTGCGTATGGGCGGTGCTGTCTGCCGTGGAATGGTCTTTTGTCTATATCGCGGCATGGGGGTGTATATGCGATCCGTTGATGGTTGCGCCGGTCCTGCTGTGCGGCGTGGCATCTACGGCCTCGCTCGCTGTTGGGCCGTGTCCGTTTAAGGTGCATGCCCGTGTCCGGGCTATCGTGCCGTTGGCGTCAATAGGTGCGGCTACTTTAATCTATGCGGCCACTAGGGGGCGAATCCATGGGTTCGCGGTGCTGACGGGGATGTTGCTCACATACATAGTGCTGCGTAGCTGCCCGCAGCGCAAAATGCTTGGGATATGGATGCTTTGCTTTGGGGCGGCGGCTCCTGTCTGGGTTGTCTTGCTCAACATGGCGCAGGATCTGATGGTTTTCGAGCCGTTGTTCCTTACTTCGTTGCTGGGGCAAAGTTCGGCTGTCAATGTCGTCGTGGCAACGGTGATCGTCT
>CAJMPM010000220.1 GCA_905215225.1 uncultured bacterium | reverse complement strand
CCCGTCGTAAAGTTAGAATCGCGGGGCAGGATCTCGTCAATAATGCGCTCGTAGTGGCCCAGGTCCAGATCGGACTCGTAGCCGTCCTCGGTCACAAAGACCTCACCGTGCTGGAACGGGCTCATGGTACCGGGGTCGACGTTCAGATACGGGTCGGCCTTCTGCATCGTCACCTTGTAGCCGCGCGACTTGAGCAGACGGCCCAGCGAGGCCGCGGTGATACCCTTGCCCAGGGACGAAACCACGCCACCGGTTACGAACCCATGCTTGGTCATATTGAGTTACCTGCGCTTCCCGTAGAAGTTGTTTATCCACATCTTACGGGTCTTCATTGTAATACTCGCGCCGCGGACCGTTCGCAATTTTTCTCGCGTGCGATTGCATTTCTCAATCTTGAAACAAAACGCCGCCCGGTTTCCCAGGCGGCGTCGCTGTGGCAAGGGTTACATGCTGCTATCGATCAGCAACCTCGTCCTCAAGCATTTCTTGAACGAGCATGCCGGTACGGACGCCCTCAAGATACCACTCGCCACGATCGGTGAGGCAAATGCCATTTGCAAGCTGACCGCCGTCGTCGCTATAACGCGAGACGACATCAATCATGCCTTCGGAATCCAAGCGATCGATTGCGGCGCGGACACGATACGGCGAAACCCCCACGCGCTCGGCAAGCGTTTTGCGCGAGAAACCATACGGCCCGCCATTGTCTTCGGTTTGCTGGTCGATCTCCATCAACACCAGCACTTCGACACGCTTCATATCGTTGACACTCGCACGACCCTTGCCCGCCATGGCAGCCTCCTCTAACCGAGCACGAGCATCCAGCGCGCCGTGCACGACCGACACACCTCACGATGGCAGGTAATATCCATCATGCGGCATCCCGCTAAGGATGAAACAGTTACGGTTATTGTATACCGCCCAAATTGTTTTTAGGCAGGTAAACGGCTATTTTTCGCCGAAATAGACGCTTTATTGATCAAAAAGCCGTACCGGGCGCTAACCCGATACGGCCAAAATGCAATGCAATTACCGCGGTGCTTCAAACTTAGCGATGGAAGAAACCGCGGCGCTCAAACTTGGGCTCGCAGCACACGTTGATACCCAGTTTGCGCAGTACCGTCTCGTCCGTCGGCGAGATAATCACGCTAAAGAAGGCATCGCAACCGCGCAGCTGCTCCAGGCCCGAAAGGACGCGAGCGGCCGTCTCACTCGTGGCCGAGGTGATCGACAGCGCCATAAGCGTCTCGTCGGTGTGGAGGCGCGGGTTTTTGCTGCCCAGGAAATGCGTCTTGAGCTTGCTGATGGGCTCGATCGCCTCATCGCTAATGACCTCGAGCTCAAGGTCGACGCCCGAGACATGCTTGAGGGCGTTCATAATGAGCGAACTTGCGGCGCCCAGGCGCGTGGAGGTCTTACCGGTCACCACGGAGCCATCGGGCATGACCATGGCACCCACGGGACCACCCGTCAGCTGCTCCCTGGTAAGGGCGGCCGAGCGCGCCGGTGAGTAGTTCTTATCGATGCCGGCTTTCTTCATAATAATCTTGAGACGGTCGACTTGCTCATCGCCCACGCCGGTACGGCGCACATTTTCGACCGCGGTAAAGTAGCGGCGGACGATCTCCATCTTGGAAGCGTCGCGGCAGGCATCGTCATCGGTGATGGCAAAGCCGACCATATTGACGCCCATGTCCGTAGGGCTCTGGTAGGGGCTCTTGCCCAGGATCTTTTCCATCAGGGCACGGACTACCGGGAAGGCCTCGACGTCGCGGTTGTAGTTGACCGTGGTCTTGTTGTAGGCCTCAAGGTGAAAGGAATCGATGATGTTGGCATCGTCGAGGTCCGCCGTGGCGGCCTCGTAGGCAATATTGACCGGATGCGTCAGGGGAAGATTCCAGACCGGGAAGGTCTCAAACTTGGCATAACCGGCGGCGGTGCCGTGCTTATGCTCGTGATACAGCTGTGAGAGGCAGGTGGCGAGCTTGCCCGAGCCAGGGCCGGGCGCCGTCACGACAACGAGCGGACGCGTGGTCTCGACGAACTCGTTCTTGCCGTAGCCTTCGTCAGAAACGATCAGATCGACGTCGTGCGGATAGCCCTCAATGGGATAGTGCAGCTTGGCGGGAATGCCGAGTGCATTCAGACGATTGCGGAAGACGTCGGCAGCGGGCTGACCGGCATACTGCGTGATAACCACGGCCGCGACAGCAAAACCGTTGCCGCGGAACAGGTCGACCAGGCGCAAGACGTCCTCGTCATAGGTAATGCCCAGGTCGCCACGGGCCTTGTTCTTCTCGATATGGTTTGCATTGATTGCGATGATGACCTCGACGTCGTCGGCAATGCTCTTGAGCATGCGGAACTTGCTGTCCGGCTCAAAACCCGGCAGCACGCGACTCGCATGATAGTCGTCAAACAGCTTGCCGCCAAACTCCAAATAGAGCTTGCCACCAAACTGTGAGATGCGCTCCTTAATGTGAGCAGCCTGCAGCTCGATATACTTCGCGTTGTCGAAACCCTGGCGCATGTATGGCTCCCGTCCCGTTTCCATTTAATGTCCTAGGCGATTATAACGGAGCCCGCCCTCCCCGATACCCAGACCATCAACAGGCACCAACCAAACACGCTCACCACAACCACCGGGGACCCGGGGCAGCTCGTTTGGAACGGGGAACAAGTCACTCAGCACCAACAATGAAAACATCGCAGGCAGAGCCGAAGCCAGCGAACGGGCACCAGAGCGAGCAAGCTTCCCCCTGCACCAACAAGGGGAACGTCGCAGGTTGAGCATAAGTCAGCGAGCGACGTCCAGGACGTACAAGTTGGCATGAAAAAGGCAAGGCATAGACCTTCTGGTCATGCCTTGCCTTTTGAATGACAAATTGTCGCCCTGG
>CAJMPM010000219.1 GCA_905215225.1 uncultured bacterium | reverse complement strand
CGGCGGCAGCGAGCTCAACGGTCACCTCTTCGTGGCCCACAGCGACCAAGCGTCCCACGCGCACGCCCTGGTTAATTGCGCGCTCAAAGCTCATAAGCTCGTCGCCCGAACGCCCCCGCAGATACGCGTCGGTAAACCCACGGTTAAACGACCGGCCCAGCTCGCGCTCAAGCTCTTCCACGGCACCGGGGTTCCACGCGCCGTCGCACAGCATATCGAGTGCCCGGCGCCACACACGCACAACGTTGAAATCGTTATCGGGGTTCTTCATGCGCACCTCGATCTTGAGCGACGCCACGCCGGCATCTACAAGCTCGGGCAGATGTGCAATGCCCAGATAGTCGCGCGGGCACAGCAGGCGATCTCCCTCGACGGCGACAACGCTCTGTCCCGCCTCGTCCACCAAGTCGTACGCCAGACGGCACGGCTGCGTGCAGTCGCCGCGCATAGCCGAGCGCCCACGCCGCAGGGCCGAGAACTCGCACGCCCCCGAATAGCCGATGCAAATCGCACCGTGGCAGAATACCTCGATGGGCACGCCCGTGGCACATAGTGCCGCAATCTCGTCGACCGTCAGCTCGCGTGCCGTCGTCACGCGCTCGACCCCCAGCTCGTCGGCGGCAAGCCGCACGGCACCCTCGCTATGAGCGCCCGCCTGCGTGGACAGGTGAATCTCGACCCCGGGAATCGCCGCGCGCAGCGCGCAGGCCAACCCGGCATCGGCGACAATCAGAGCATCGGCGCCCAACTCCAGTGCATGAGCTCCCAGCGCCACCGCATCGGACAGCTCATCGTCAAACACGAACACGTTGAGCGTCACGTACACGCGCACGCCATGGGCATGCGCCACGGCGCAGCCGCGCGCAAACTCGTCATCCGTAAAGCCATGCGCGCTCACGCGGGCGTTAAAGCCGCCCAACCCCGCATAGATGGCATCGGCACCCGCCGCAATCGCCGCGAGCATCTGGTCGAGTCCGCCAGCAGGCGCCAGCAGTTCGGGCAGCGCCACTTCAGCCGCCGCCAACTCGCTTTCGCATTGTCCGCTCGATTCCATCGGCCGAATCGCCATCGGTAAACTCCTTGCCAAGGTGTGCTTTCACTCTGAAAATTGCTGCCAACCAGCATACACGAGGCCCCGCATGCCCCGATTGGTTTATCGTGTAATAACTTATGTCCATCCTGCCCGGTAGCATACCTGCCGCCTGGCACGACATACCTGGAGGTCAATATATGGGTCCTCGCCAACGACAGGGGCGCGGTCGCTCTAAGACGCATGCCCTTCCCATGATCTTGCTCTCGTTTTTGGGCTTTCTGCTTATCGCGGGCGTAGCGTTTGGCATCGGCATGATCGGCAACGTCAACCGCTGGCTGTCCGATCTGCCCGACTACACCGACGCCAACGCGTATCTGGTGAGCGAGCCCACCGAGATCGTCGACTGCAACGGCAATACCATTGCGAGTTTCTACACGCAAAACCGCAAGTCCATCACCAAGGACGAGGTCTCCCCCTACGTGCTGCAGGGCACCGTTGACGTCGAGGACGAGCGCTTCTACGAGCACGGCGGTATCGACCTGTGGGGTATCGCGCGTGCCGCCGTGGCAACCGCCTCCGGTGGCCACGAGGGTGCATCGACCATCACCCAGCAGCTGGTACGCAACACCATCCTGCAGGAGGAGCAGTTCGACTCGACCATCGAGCGTAAGGTGCGCGAGGCCTATATCGCCATCAAGATGGAGGATATGTACTCCAAAGACGAGATCCTCATGATGTACCTCAACACCATCTATTACGGTCACGGCGCCTACGGCATCGAGGCCGCAGCCGAGACCTACCTGTCCAAGAGCGCCGCCGACCTCACCCTGAGCGAGGCCGCGCTGCTCATCGGCCTTCCCAACTCGCCCTCGCAGTACGACCCCACGGTTAATCCCGACTTGGCGCTGTCCCGCCGCAATAAGGTTCTGGACAACATGCTGCGTCTGGGCCACATCACGCAGGAAGAGCACGATGCCGCACAGGCTGAGCCCATCACGCTTAACGTGACCGAGATTTCGGGCAGTGGCGTCGATGTGTACTCTCAGCCCTACTTTGTCTCCTACGTTAAGCAGTTGCTTGAGCAGGAGTTCTCCACCGACGTGCTCTTTAAGGGCGGTCTGACCGTCAAGACCACCATCGACCCCACCATGCAGCAGGTGGCCGAGGAGGCTGTGCGCTCGCAGCTCGACACGCTTTCGCTCGACGGCCTGGACATGGGCATGGTCGTCGTCGACCCCAAGACCGGCTACATCAAGTGCATGGTGGGCGGCTACGACTACAACGCCGACGAGAACCACGTAAACCATGCCACGGCCAAGCGTCCCGTCGGCTCCACCTTTAAGGCCTTTACGCTGGCGACTGCCATCCAAAACGGTATGAACCCCAACGTCACCCTCAACTGCAACTCGCCGCTCAAGGCCAAGGGCACCACGACCGAGGTGCAAAACTACGGCAACCAGAGCTATGGCAACATCACGCTTAAGCAGGCAACGGCATACTCATCCAACACCGGCTACATTCAGGTGGCCGAAGCCATCGGCAATGACAAGATCATGTCGCTCGTCAAAAAGCTCGGCATCGATCCCGCCAAGGACAACATCGAGGACGTTCCCGTCATGACCCTCGGCACCGGCTCGATCTCGCCGCTCGAGATGGCCGCCGCCTACGCGACGTTTGCCAACGGCGGCTACTATCGCCAGCCGATCGCCATCACCGAGATTGACTCTCGTACCGGTTCGGTGCTGTACCAGCACACCGACAATCCCTCACAGGTACTTACCGAGGGCGAGGCCGCCGCGGTCACCGATGTTCTGTCCGGCGTCATGAAGGGCGGCGGTACGGGTGCTGCCGGCGCCCTGAGCGTCAACCAGCCCAATGCC
>CAJMPM010000218.1 GCA_905215225.1 uncultured bacterium | reverse complement strand
GAACAACTGTTCGAAGATAATAATAACCGAACACTCGTTCCCGCGCTAGACTTTTTTGTCCCCGCGGCTTGATAAAACAGTTCTCGTCAAAACAAACGAGAGGAGAACAGAATGAACGCAGCGGATATGGTCCAGGGAAACCTTGCTCTTAAGCTCGAGGCGCCCGCCTCGCCTGCCTTCACGGTCGTGAAGGGTGGACGCTCCCATTTTCAGGCCGTGGCCACTAAACCCGTTCGCACCCAGCGTGCGGCCGCTGCTTCGGCTCCTGTTGCCCTGAAGGCCTCGACGATTGTTGCTGTTGCTGTAGCGTTCACCCTGTTCTTTGTGTTCGCCACGTCAGTCTTTTCTGCTCGTCACGCAGCATATGCCGATTCCGTAGCCAACGTCACCTACGAAACGGTTCGTGTGCAGTCTGGCGATTCTCTGTGGTCGCTTGCCCAGGAGCATCCCATCGATGGCCTTTCCACGCAGGAGACTTCCGACATGATTCGTAGCGTAAATCACCTCGATCGCAGCTCTCTTGATGCTGGTGCAGTTCTGAAAGTTCCGGCTCGTTCGTAAGATTTCCGCTCGGTCGCATGGTACCCTTGTTATCGTTTAAGAGGAGGTACCATGCGCTGTCCCAAATGCGGCAAGGCACATACCCGCGTCGTTGATTCCCGTATGCAGGAGTCAAAAAACACCATTAAGCGTCGCCGCGAATGTTGCTCGTGTAACTATCGCTTTACAACGTTCGAACGATGCGAAGACCCAATCGAGGTCATTAAGTCAGACGGAACCAAGCAGCGGTTCGATCGCAATAAGCTGCTCGTCGGCTTGATGCGCGCCACCATCAAGCGCGATATCGACACTAAGAAGCTCAATGAGATTATCGACGACATCGAGGTCGAGCTGCGCTCTCGCACGCTGACGGCCGTCACGTCCCATGAGTTGGGTGACATGGTGCTCAAGCGCTTGGCCAAGATCGACAAGGTGGCCTACATCCGCTTTGCCTCGGTCTACCGCGATTTCAAAGACGTCGATGAGTTTCTGCAAGAGCTCGACAAGCTAAGGTGATTCCATGCCCAACATTACCGTCAACATAAAGCGTCTCGACCCCACCGTCGAGCTTCCCAAATACGCCCATCCCACCGATGCCGGCTTGGATTTGCGCTCCAACGAGGACTGCGTCCTGAAGCCCTTTGAACGCCGTCTGATCACCACTGGGCTGGCCATCGCCCTGCCCGATGGCTACGCCGGCTTCGTCCAGCCCCGTAGCGGTCTCGCCATCAAACAGGGCCTGTCTATAGTTAATACGCCTGGCCTCATCGACGCTCACTACCGAGGAGAACTCAAGGTTATCCTCATCAACCTGGATCCCACCAACGACATCCATATCAACAAAGGCGACCGCATAGCCCAACTCGTCATCCAAGAAGTCCCCACGGTCAACCTCGTAGAAGTAGAAGAACTAGACGAAACCGACCGAGGAGCCGGCGGTTTCGGTTCTAGCGGCGTCGCCTAGGGGCACTCGTATCCCTCCCGCCCGCCTCTCACACATATCATTCCATGCTCAAACATTCTCGCTTCGCAGGGCGCATGGATCCCGCTTTCGCCTGAGCCCCATACATATCATCCCGTGCTCAAACATTCTCGCTGCGCTGCGAAACTGCGCGCGGGACGATATGTATGGGGCTCAGGCGAAAGGGCTAAATGCTTGAGATAAAAAATCTTTCTAGTTAGCCGATGCTACAAAGGAACAATCCCTTTGTAGCATCGGCTAACTATTATCAGATTATTTGGTTCCACCTTCGCAGCTTCTACTGGGGCGAACCCGCTTTAGTTGCTAGTACGTAAACGTAGCTGCTCGGCGGGAGCCGCCCATATATCGTTCCACGCGCAGTTTCGCAGCGCAGCGAGAATGTTTGAGCATGGAATGATATATGGGCGGCTCCCGCTGAACAGCGGACTTTCGTCTACCTGATATGAGCAGGTTTTCCGCCCCAGTAGAAGCGGCAGAAGGCTCGTTTGCGCTTTTGGGGCTTTCCTGCAAGCTCCATGGTTGCGATGGCGATATCCTCGGCTGCATGTGGACGGCGCAGCACTTCGCCGTTGATGAGCAGAGCCTTGAGCGACTCGGGATGATTGTGGAGATGGCGCAACGTCACGATGAGCTCTCGTGCGGTGGTGACATGCATGCTGGCGCCCATGCCGGTGAGCATGGTGGTGTTGGCCTTTTCCTGGCCGTATGATTTGCCCAGCAGGATCATCGGCAGATGCGCGCATAGGCATTCGGTGACGGTGAGTCCGCCCGATTTGAGGATTGCCAGGTCGCAGCCGTGCATGAGGGCTGCCATATCGTCCACGTAGTCCAGAACCGTGACGTTTTCGAGCTTCATGGCGTCGAAGAGCGTCTTGAGGCGGGTGGCGTATTCCTCATCCTTGCCCGGCAAAAAGACAAAGTGCATGTCCTCGAAGCTGCGCAGGAAGGGGAGTGTGCGGTCCATCTCCGCGCGAAAGCGAACGTACGGTTGAGGCAAACTGGCACCGGCCATCACCAACACAACGGTCTTGTCAGCGGGGAGATTGAACTTCTCGAGTTCTTCCTCGCGGTTGTAGTCCGTATCAAACCCGGCGCGAATGGGGATGCCTGTAATGCGGATTTTGGTCTCGGGAACCTTACGGGGGCGAAGTGTCACGGCCATAAATTCGTTGGCTACGCAGAACAGGTCGGTGTCCTTGTGGGGCCAAAAGCCTTCGACTTCATAGTCTGTTGGTACGCAGATGACCGGGTAATCGATACCCGTGATGACGCGGGCGCCCACAGCAACATTGGCTGCCGTAATGAGTGTAGCAACCACGGCTATGGGCCTGCGGCTGCGGACATTTTCGATGAAGGCGGGGATCATAGTACGCGCCCATGCCGTGCGGCCACCCCAGAGC
>CAJMPM010000217.1 GCA_905215225.1 uncultured bacterium | reverse complement strand
GCCGACATGGCGGTGTTGGGGTACTTGGGGGCGTGCAGACCGTGGGACTCGATAAAGCCGGCGCACTGGGCAATAGCTTGGCCGTGGCTGTAAACCTCGCGCACGTCCTGGAGCTTGGTGCCGGGTTTGACGAGCAGGTTGTGGTCGATCTTGAGGCGCAGCGAGCGCACGATGTAGAAATCGAACTGGGCGAGCAAGTCGTAGACGGCGTTGACCGAGCCAGCGGTAGAGTTTTCGATGGGCAGCACGCCAAACTCGCAAAAGCCGTCGCGCACGGCGCGCATGACGCCCTCGAAGGTCTCAAAGAACGCAATATCCGGTACGTCGAAGAGCTTGCACGCGGCGATCTGGCTGTAGGCGCCTTCGACGCCCTGGCAGGCGACGGAGGCCGTCTGGGGGAAGGGCGTGTCAAAGGCCGCGGCCGTGGCATGGGCCTTTTGCGACACCGTGATGCCCTTGAGCTCGTTGATGTAGCGCTGCTGCTCGGCCTTGCTCATGCTCATGAGGAGGCGGAACAGGGTGATGGTCTGGGCCTCGTAGCGCTCGGGTGAGCGGCTGGCGAGGTTGTTGAGTTTGGAGCGCTCGCGGGCGGGGTCAAAGACGGCTTTGCCCATCTCGATCTTGGATTTGGCGACCTCGGTGGCAATATCCATACGCTCGACAAAGCTGTTGAGCAGCGTGGCATCGATGCCATCGATGGCCTGGCGGATGTCAGCAAGGTCCATGGAGGTCCCTTTCACGTGTTGGTGATTTTTCTGGGACGGGGCTTAAAAAATCATTAGGTACACAATGATTTTTTAATCCCCGTCCCAGAAAAATCACTGGATGGGCGTGGGGGCCGGAGTTGGCCCCCCGGAGATTTTTAGAGCTGGGCGGCGTCCTCGAGGAGGGCGTCCCAGATGGCGAGGGCGGCGGCTGCTTCGGCTACGGGGACGGCGCGCGGGACGATGCAGGGATCGTGGCGGCCGTGGACCGAGAGCTCGGTATTTTCCATGGCGTCCATGTCCACGGTCTGTTGCTCGCGGCCGATGGAGGGTGTCGGCTTTACGGCCATCCGCCACATGACGGGTGCGCCCGTGGAAATGCCGCCCAGGATGCCGCCGGCGTTATTGGACTCGACCGCAATCTCGCCGGTCTCGGCATCAACGCGGTACGGATCGTTGTTCTCGCTGCCGCGCATGGCGGCCACGGCAAAGCCCATGCCAAACTCCACGCCCTTTACGGCGGGAATACCAAAGGCGATTTGCGCGATGCGGTTCTCGATACCGTCAAACATGGGATCACCGATGCCCGCGGGAAGCCCGTAGATGCCGCACTCCACAATGCCGCCGATGCTGTCGAGTTCGTCGCGCGCAGCCAGAATTTCCTCGCGCATGCGACCGGCAGCGGCTGCGTCGATGCAGGGCAGGTCGTTCGTAAGGATCGCCTTGCGATCGGCCTCGCGATAGACCATGTCGTCCATGGGCAGGTCGGAGATGCCACCGATCTGCGCGACGTGCGCCATGACCTTGATGCCACGGGCCTCGAGCGCCTGCAGTGCGATGCCGCCGGCGATGCATAGGGGGGCCGTCAGACGGCCGGAGAAGTGCCCGCCGCCGGCGACGTCGTGCATGTTGTGGTACTTCACGCGCGCCGGAAAGTCTGCGTGCCCGGGGCGTGGTTTGCGGCGCAGCTCGGAATAGTCTTTGGAGCGCGTGTTGGTGTTCTCGATAATTGCTGCGATGGGTGCGCCAGTGGTGTGTCCATCGACTACACCGGCAATGATATGCGCGGCGTCGGCCTCGCGGCGCTTGGTTGCGGTCTCGTCGCGACCGGGGGCGCGACGGTCCAAAAAGGCCTGCAGCGTCTCCTGGTCCACAGCGATGCCCGCGGGGACACCATCGAGCGAGCAGCCGATGGCGGGAGAGTGCGACTGGCCGAAGATGCTTAAGTGCAAAACGTTGCCAAAGGTCGAGGACATGCTACTCCTCCTCGAGCGTGACCTTGCCGCCCAGCAGGCGGTAGTGGTCAAAGAAATCGGGATAGGACTTGTTGACGGCCTCAGCGCCGTGGATTACTACCTCGCCGGTAGCACGGCTCGCGGCGATGGCGGCCATCATGGCGATGCGGTGGTCGTTGTGCGAATCGACCTCGCCGCCGGTAAAGGCGTCGACACCCTTGATGATGAGGTCGTCACCGGCAATGCGCACCTGTGCGCCCAGTGCGGTGAGCTCGCGGGTGGTGGTGGCCAAGCGATCGGATTCCTTGATGCGCAGTCGGGCGCAATCGCGGATGAACGTGCGGCCTTGCGCCAACGATGCCACGGCAGAGATAACGGGCACCAGGTCGGGAATGTCGTGCGCGCTCATCTCAAAGCCGGCGAGCTTGTCGGACTGCACGGTGGCGGCGTTGGTGGAGCGCACGATGCGGGCGCCAAAGCGCGAGAGCGCGGCAAGTACGTTGCGGTCGCCCTGTGCGGAGCTGAGCGACACGCCCTCGACGGTGATGGGGTCGGAGCCGATGGCGCCGGCGCACAGCCAAAAGGCGGCGTTGGACCAGTCGCCTTCGACAGCCACGTTACCGGGCGTGCGATACGAGCCGCTGCTCACGCGGAAGTTTGTGATCTCGGGCTGGCCGTCCTTGGCGGGGATACGCTCGACGTTGACCTCGACGCCGAAGGCCTTCATGGCCTGGATGGTCAGGTTGATATAGGGGCGGCTCTCGATTAGGCCGGTCACCTGCACGCAGGAGGGCTGGGCCAGCAGCGGGGCTGCCAGCAGCAGGCCGGAGATGTACTGCGAGGACACGTCGCCCGGCAGTTCGTAGGCACCGGGCCGCAGCCGGCCGCCGGCGTGCAGCAGCGCGCCGTCGCGCCGGATGGTCATGCCGTGCGCCGTGAGCACCGCGTCGAGGGGTGACAGCGGTCGCGTCGGCAGACGCCCTTCCAT
>CAJMPM010000216.1 GCA_905215225.1 uncultured bacterium | reverse complement strand
GCTCGTGGAGGATGGGATAGAACTCGTCAGCCACCTGAGCCAGCAGCAACCCCAGATCAACATAGCCGCGCGTGAGCACGATATCGTGGAAGTCAAAGCGCGTGATATCGAAGAACTCTTCGATGAGCGCATCGAGCCGGTGCGCCTTGTCGAGAGCCACGCCCGTAAAGTGCGCACGTTGCTCAACCGGCAGCTCAGGAGCCTCTTGCAGCAGCGAAAGATAGCCCACTACGCTCGCAAGCGGGGTGCGTAGGTCATGTGCCAAGTACGTAACCAGATCGTCCTTGCGATGCGACTCGTCACGCAGAGCTTGCTGCACCTTGCGCTCACGGTCACGCACGCGGTTAAGGGCGCCCTCGACCTCCAAGAAGTCGCCGTCGATGTTGTCCCAGGTGTCGGGGTGATCGATCAGGCGATCTTGAATACGAGCAGCCAGCACACAATCGGCATGCTGCTCGCCCTGCTCGTAGCCCTGGTAGTACAGGGCGCGGCCGCACAAGAACAGCACGCACACGGCAAGCGCCAGCACAAAGCCAAGCATGTTGAATACAAAGCCGGCATCGAACAACACCGGCCCTTCGATGCCGCCGAGCGCCATGGCGCCAATCGCCAACGTCATGGCCCACGCGGCGCCGCCAATCACCACGCAGCGGCACACGATCTCAAATCGATCGATCAGCAAAAAGCCGACAAGCAGCACCGCCAAGATTCCGACGATGTTGTCGATGCCAATCAGCAGCAGGCTCAGCAAAAAGAGCAGCACCGTTGCAAGCGCGCGGTTGTCGACGACCGACCTCACGTATTCAAAGAGCCGATCGGGCACCTCGAACGCTTGCCTATCGTCTTTTGTCATATCAAGATCCTCACAAGCGAAAAGCGTTATTCGATGATGTAGCCGACGCCCCAGACGTTTTTGATAAAGCGTGGCTTTTGTGCGTCGTCGCCGATCTTTTCGCGCAAGTGGCGAATATGCACCATCACCGTATTGTTGGAGCCGGGCATAAAGTCCTCGTTCCACACCGCGCGGAACAGGTCCTCCACGGCCACCACGCTGCCGCGATGCTCGACCAGATACAGCAAGATTGAATACTCGGTGGGTGTGAGGCGTACCGGTGAACCGTCCACTGTCACGGAACGAGCATCGCGGTTGATCTCCAAGCCGTCGAGCTGAATGGTCGGCGACTCGGCCGCCTGTGCGCGGCTACCGTAGCTGGTGTAGCGGCGAAGCTGAGCGTGCACGCGCGCGATGAGCTCCAGCGGACGGAACGGCTTGACCACGTAATCGTCTGCGCCCAGCGAGAGGCCCTCGATCTTATCCTGCTGGGCATCGCGCGCCGTCAGCATAATAACGGGATAGGTATGGCTAGCGCGGATGGTGCGCAGCAGCTCAAAGCCGTCGATATCGGGCAGCATGACGTCCAGCAGCGCCAGATCGAACTCCTGCTCCAAAATCGCCTTGGCAGCATCTGCTCCGCTATAGGCAATCTGAACATCAAAGCCCTCTTTTGTAAGGTAGATACCGACCAGGTCGGCAATGGCCTTCTCGTCATCAACTACCAAAATGCGCTCGTTCATGCGTGCTCCTCTCGCGCTCCATTATGCCCGAGGCAGCGCGCGCCACACACAACAAGCGTGGGCGATTAAGTCGACCTTAAGCACCTATGCGTCCGTTCGGGCGCAGACATGGGCCGCGCACGCCCGCGCGCTGATTGTCCGCGCCGGTAAACGATATACTTTGAACTCTAAAGAGACCATCCCGTCGAAAGCGAAATCTGTGAAGACCCTTAGCTCTCTTGTAAAGCGCTCCGCGCAACTGCCCGCCGGCATTGCCTGCGCTCTCGCCCTTGCTGCCGGTGTGCCGTCTATCGCCAACGCCCAGGTGCTTACGACCGATATCGTTTGTGGCAAGACCGCCGACGCCCGCGGCATCACGGCCGATAATCTGCCCGATATCGATGCGACCAACGCCATCGTCATGAGCAAGGACGGTTCCGTCTATTACGCCCGCAGCGCCGACAAGCAGGTCAAGATCGCCTCAATTACCAAGGTCATGACCGCAATCCTGACCATTGAGAACTGCAAGATGGACGAGAAGGTCACGGTGAGCAACGCCGCGGCAACCGTGGGCAATTCGACCGCCGGCCTGCTCGAAGGCGACGAGCTCACAGTGGAACAGGCCCTGCGCGGTCTGATGATTCCTTCGGGCAACGATGCCGCCATCGCGCTTGCCGAGCACGTGGGCAAAAAGATCGACCCCAAAACCAAGGACGCCGTGGCCACCTTTGTAAAGGCCATGAACGAGCGCGCTCAAGAGTTCGGCTGCACGGTAACGCTTTTTGAGAATCCGCACGGTCTGGACTTTGATGAGTGGGCTGGCAATATGCACTCAACCGCACACGACGTAGCGCTGATGATGCAGGAGGCCATGAAAAACGACACGATTCGCGAGGTCGTAGCGAGCGAGGATTCCTGGATCGAGGTCACGGGCGCCGACGGCACCGACCATTCGCATTCCATGGATACGCACAATGAGCTGCTGGGGCAGGACGGAAATATCGGAGGTAAGACAGGCACCACCGACGATGCCGGCTATTGCTTTACGGCAGCCTACAACCGCGATGGCGACGAGTCCTACACCGTCGTCTTGAACTCCAGCACCACCGATCAGCGCTTTGCCGACACGGCCGCCCTTGCCAACTGGTACTACGACCACATCGTCGACTACCCCGCCGTCACCTCGAACATGACCGCAGCGGATGGCCAGCTGCTCGTAGCGCGCGCCACCGACTCCGACTGGACCGATAAAACCGTCGCCGTCGCCGTTTCCAACGCCCCCTGCGGCGTTGATATCGAAAATATAAGCCGCGGCGCGAGGTACGACGAAAACACCCTTGCAAGAATGAGAAAACACGCGTTTACAAAAGAAGAAAAAGAGCT
>CAJMPM010000215.1 GCA_905215225.1 uncultured bacterium | reverse complement strand
TGCGAACCCGTGGCGGCGTGGAGCTCGGTCCACTCGGCGTTGGAAACGCCGCCGATGAACACCGACGGATCAAACTTGGGCTCGCTCGCCATACCCAGAATCTCACCATTGTTGGGATCGAGGCACACCACGGCGCCGTTGCCGGCATCGCTATGACCCGTGGTCTTGGCAAGCTCAATGGCATTCGCCAGAGCCGTCTCGCAGGCCTGTTGAATCTTAAGATCCAGCGTAAGCTTAATGTCAGAACCGGCCTTGGCGGGAACGGCGCCGGCTTGACCGGTCACGTTACCCGAGGCGTCAACTTTCACGGTCTGCTCACCACGAATGCCCTGCAGCAGATTTTCGTAGTAAATCTCTACGCCCGCCTGGCCCACAATATCGCCCGATTGATACGAGATCTGGCCAGCCGCGCTATCGCTGCCGTCCGACGACTTCTTGTTCTGCGCCTCGAGCTGCTCGGAGGTAATGGTGCCTGTATAGCCCAAGATATGGCAGGCGGTCTCGCCATACGGGTTTTGGCGCTCGGTGCGCTCGGCGATCTTCACGCCGGGAAACTCACCGGCGTGCTCCTGAATGTAGGCGACAGTAGAGCGGCGCACGTCAGTCGCGATCGTATGCAGGCTCTGCGCGCCTTCGGAATTGTCCTGGATGTTGCGCAGCACCGCGATATACGGCATGCCGAGCACGTTGGCAAGATGACGCACCAGTACCTTGTCGTCGGCAAGGTCGCGATAGGCGACGACGGCGCGCGAGGGGCGGTTTTGCACCCGCGCGACGCCGTTGCGGTCCAAGATACGGCCACGCACGGCAGGAGTGGTAACGGTACGGGTCTGATTGCTCTTGGCCTGCTTGTCGTAGTAGTCCGACGAGACCATCTGCATGCCCCACAGCTTGACGGCAAGCGCCGCAAACATCGCGCCCACACCCGTGGTGAGGATGGAAAAGCGGCCCTTGAAGGCCGTAGCGGCCGTATTGCCCTCGCCCTCGGTGGCGCGCGGGGCCGTTCCATGCTGTGTATCGTAGGTAAAACGGGAATCGCCACGACGCATGATGACCAGCGCGACCACGATGGCCACAACCAGCACGATACCGGCGATAATAACCGTCAACTGGGAAGACATCTACGGGCCTCCCCTATTTGAGCTTGCGGGTCTTGGGCTTAAAGCGCATACCCGTCTGACGCCCACCGCGCGCGGAGAACCCATAGCCAGACTGCGGCGCGACGCCGGACATCAAAAACGGAACGGCGACCAGGCCGGTCAGAATCGAGGACGGAAGGGCGTGCCCAAAGATCGCCACGACAAAACTCGATTCCAGTCCCATAAACAGCAAGATAATGCTGTAGATCACGTTAATGGCAAGCGCGAAGGCGCCCACCGTGATGCCGCGAGCGCTCGGGGTGCCGCCCGTCTGACCGGCGGCACTGTGTGCCAGGGCAAAGCTGCCTACTGTCAGCAACAGCGACATCACGCCCACCGGCACGGCTGCCGACAGGTCGTAGAACAGGCCACTGCAAAAACCGCAGATGACAGCCCGCGTGGGGTCGCCCGAGAACACACTCAGGCACACCAGGATAATCATAAAGTTGAAGCGACCGCCCGCGATGGAGATCTGCGGAGCCAAGCCCGCCTGCAGCAGGACGCAGACAATGGCGGCAATCGCAAAAGTGCGGGAGCCGGTCCCCTGTTCGTGTAGATCCATGGACATGCCTCCCTATTCACTCGAACCCGAGTCGGTCGTGTCGGACGCATCGGAGTTTTCATCCGAGCTTTCGTCTTTGGACTTGGTGGCCGCATCGCGCGAGGTGCCCTGCGGCGTACTGTTGGCGCTGCTCACATCCTCGTCCGAAGCCGACTGCTCATCGGTCAGCGACGTAATGACCAGAACTTCCTCGTTGTTTTCGGCCGTTGTCTGAGCGCGCACGACGATGGTGTAGTACACATCGTTGGCAGACTTCTCCACCGACGAGACCGTACCGAGCGGCAGGCCCTTGGGGAATACGCCGCCGATGCCCGAGGTCACGATGATATCGCCCACCTTCACGTCGGAGTCGACACTCACGTGCTCCAGGCGCAGGGTACCGTCGGGCTGCCCCTGCAGCATGCCCTGAGCACGCGTATCCTGCACCATAGCGGACACGCCCGAGTTCTCATCACTAATCAGGCGGACGGTGGAGGTCTTGGCCGAAACCTCGATAATCTGACCGATGACACCGGCAGAACTCGTCACGGGCATGTTGATGGTAAGACCGTCGGCAGAGCCTTTGTCGATGGTAACGGTCGAGGTCCAGGCATCGCCCGACGCGCCGACAATGCGAGCCGCGGTGGACTTGAGGTTGTAGGTCGACTGAAGACCGACCAGGCTCTCGAGTCGCTCGGCGGTCTTTTGAGCCTCGGAGAGCTCGGCAACCTTTGACGTCAGGACCTCGTTTTGCTTCTTAAGCTCGTCGAGGGTGTCTTGCGAAGCCGTAAGGTTTGAGAACACGTTTCCGATTGCGTTAAAGGGCGCGGCCACAGCCGAGCCCACAAAACGCACCGGCGAGGTAATCGTCGTCACGCCAGAACGCACGGCATGAATCGGTCCTGCCTCGCCCTCGCGGATGTAAAACGTGAGCAGCAACACCGAAATCAGGCTGAAAACAATCAACGGGCGCATACCCGTTGATTGTCGCTTGGTATTCAGATTTGTGGAGAAACCCGAAGATCGTGCCAAATGGAATCCACCTTTTGGAAATTAAGCATTGGTCTGGACGAAGCCGCCATCAAACGCATTGGCCTCGAGCACGCGGGCACAGCCGTTAACGACGTTATCGAGCGCCGTGGGGCTGACGTTGACCGAAACGCCGGTCTCATCGCGCAGACGCACGTCGAGACCGCGCAGCAGCGCGCCACCACCGGTCAGCAAAATGCCGTAGTACATAAGGTCAGAGGCAAGATCGGGCGGCGTGG
>CAJMPM010000214.1 GCA_905215225.1 uncultured bacterium | reverse complement strand
CTGCGGGGTGTCGGTGCACATCACGAAGAAGGCCGAGACCAGCTTGGTGCCCGGGGCGGTCTTGAGGATCTGCAGCGCGGGGCGCAGCGTGTCGGCGGTGGAGTGGCAGGCGCCGGAGACCAGGCCGTCGGCGTCGCCCATCTTGACCATCATGGTGCCAAAGTAGGTGGCGTCCATCACCTGGGCGCGAGCTTGCTCGATTGTGACGCCCTTCTTGGCGCGGAGCTCGGCAAACTTCTGCGCGTACTCCTCGTGCTTCTCGGCATTGCGCGGATCGATGACGGTAGCGCCGGGAACGTCGACCTCGTCGGGGTTACCCAGGATGACGATCTTTGCCAGGCCCTCCTCGATGATCTTGGTGGCCGCGACGATGGTGCGCGGATCCTCGCCCTCGGGCAGGACGATCGTCTTAAGGTCGGCCTTGGCGGCAGACTTCATACGGTTTAGGAAATCGCTCATGTTACTCCTTACAAGCGTTTCGCTAAGCTCCAGGCGCCCGGCTGCTCACGAATAAACCCGCTGCTAGCGGGTTTACCTTTCAATTATGTACGCCGCGGTGCTTGAGCTTTCCTTGTGTGGCAAGCTCATTATAGGACGCATTAGCGCTATAATCGCTCTGATAAATATGTCTCGAAGAATGTTCGAGAAAAGCCCAGCTAACGAGCCCGTGGCTTTTGACAAGGAGTATCGATGCAGATTACCTCAGGCCTGCCTGAAGGCTTTAACGCCGGCGCATACGACATGATTGTCGTCGGTGCCGGATATGCCGGTGCCGTTTGCGCCCGCCGTCTTGCCGAGACCATCGGCTATCGTGTTGCCGTTTTGGAGCGCCGTAGCCACATTGCGGGTAACGCCTACGACTGCGCTGATGAGGCCGGAATCCTGGTCCACGAGTATGGTCCGCACATCTACCATACCTTTAATGAGCGCGTTCACAATTTCCTGTCGCGCTTTACCAAGTGGACAGACTACCAGCACAAGGTGCTTGCCAATATCAACGGCACCCTTATGCCCGTGCCCTTTAACCACGCGAGCCTCAAGCTCGCCTTTGGCGATGAGCGCGGCGAGGAGCTGTATCAGAAGCTCGTGGAGACCTTTGGCAAGGATGTCAAGGTGCCCATTATGGAGCTGCGTAAGAAGAACGACCCCGACTTGGCCGAGGTCGCCGATTACGTCTACGAGAACGTCTTTTTGCATTACACCATGAAGCAGTGGGGCCAGACGCCCGATCAGATCGATCCCTCGATCACCGGCCGCGTTCCCGTTTTTGTGGGCGACGATGACCGCTACTTCCCGCAGGCTCCCTTCCAGGGTATGCCGCAGGACGGCTATACCGCGCTGTTCGAGCACATGCTCGACCACGATCTGATTGATGTGTTCTGCGACGTGGACGCCCGCGACCTCTTCGAGATCGACGAAACCACCGTCAAGATCGACGGTAAGGTCTATGGCGGCGAGATCGTCTACACCGGTCCGCTCGAAGAGCTGTTTAACCTCGACCTGGGCGCATTGCCGTACAGTACGCTCGACATGAAGTTCGAGACGCTCGATATGGACCAGTTCCAGCCCGTGGGCACCGTCAACTACACCACGAGCGAGGATTACACGCGCATCACCGAGTTCAAGAACATGACCGGTCAGGTCCTGCCCGGCAAGACCACCATCATGAAGGAGTACTCCAAGGCCTATACGCCCGACTCGGGCGAGACGCCGTACTACGCCATTCTTGAGCCCGAGAACCGTGAGCTCTATGAGCGCTATCTTGAGCGCGTCCAGAACCTGACGAACTTCCACCCGGTGGGTCGTCTGGCCGAGTATCGTTACTACGATATGGACGCTGTGACCAATTCCGCCCTCGATCTTTCGGATGAGATTATCGCCTGCCATGCATAAAGTCATAACATTCGGTATTCCCTCGTATAACGCCGCCAAGGACATGGACCATTGCATCACCTCCATCTTGGAGGGGAGCAATTACGCTGCCGATATCGAGATCATCATCGTCGATGACGGTTCCAAGGACGAGACGGCAGCTAAGGCCGACGAGTGGGAGACACGTTATCCCGGCATCATCCGCGCGGTGCATCAGGAGAACGGCGGCCACGGCATCGCCGTCCTCTCGGGCCTGCGCGAGGCGCAGGGCACCTACTACAAGGTCGTCGACTCGGACGACTGGCTCGATGGCGCAGCCCTGTCGACCATGCTTTCGATCCTGCGCGGTTTTGAGGAGCGCGACCAGCGCGTCGACCTCTTTATCTCGAACTATGTGTACGAGAAGGTTTACGAGGGTACGCATACCGCTATTGGCTACAAATTTGCCCTGCCGCGCAAAAAGATCTTTTCCTGGGATCAGATCGGTCATTTTCGCCTGGACCAGAACCTACTCATGCACAGCCTGTGCTATCGCACGGATGTGCTGCGCGAGTCCAACCTTCCCATGCCGCCGCACACGTTCTATGTGGACAACATCTACGCCTACGTGCCGCTGCCGCGTTGCAAGACCATGTACTACGCCGACATCGACCTCTACCGCTACTTTATCGGTCGCGAAGGTCAGAGCGTCAACGAGGCAACGATGGTCAAGCGTCTGGACCAGCAGTTCCGTGTTACGCGTATCATGATGGAGTCGTACCACCTGTACAGCGATGTCGAGTCGTCGCGCCTGCGTTCGTACATGATGGGCTATTTCACCATGATGATGGCGATCTGCTCGGTGCTCACCAAGCTTTCTGAGGAAGATTGCGCCGACGAGCGCCTAAAGACGCTGTGGAATGATTTGAAGGCCTATGACGAGCGCATGTATCGTCGTGCCCGCTACGGCGTGGTCGGGTTCTTCACCAATCTGCGCGGTCGTGCCGGTGACAAAACCACACTCGGCCTATACCGTCTTGCCTCAAAGATCTTCAAATTCAACTAGCTCAGAAGCGCGCGGGTAACGGGGACCCCTGG
>CAJMPM010000213.1 GCA_905215225.1 uncultured bacterium | reverse complement strand
CCACACATCGAGCTGCTCGATGGCGGCAGCGCGGAACGTATCGGCAGAACCGAGCACGACGTTCTTGCCACGGGCGGCCATGGCGCGCGCGATCTTACCGACCGTCGTGGTCTTGCCGGCGCCGTTGATGCCCACAAACAGCACGCAGCTCGGCGTATCGGCGAAAGGATCGCGCTCGATGGGCACAAAGTGCTGCTCAAGCTGCTCGGCCAGGGCGCGACGGAGTTGCGGGGCGGTCTTGAGGTTCTTCTTGGCCGCGGCATCGCGCAGGTCATCGGAGACCTTGATGGCGACCTCGGCGCCCATGTCACCCATGACGAGGGTGTCCTCCAGGTCCTCCCAAAAATCCTCGTCGACCTCGCCGCCAAAGTAAAAGACCTCGTTGAGGGCCTCGCGGCTGCGCTCAAGTCCGCGCGAGAGAGCATCGAAGAATCCCATTATGCATTCACGACCTTTCCGGTATCGCGATCGAGTTTTTGCGAGACGACGCGACTGACGCCGTCGGCTTGCATCGAGACGCCATAGAGGACGTCAGCGTCCTCCATAGTACGGCGCTGATGCGAGATAACCAAGAGCTGCGTATCGGAACGCAACACGTCGAGCGCGCCGATGAGCTTGGACAGGTTGGCGTCGTCGAGTGCCGCCTCGACCTCGTCCAGCACATAGAACGGCACCGTACGCGTGCGATACACGGCAAAGAGCAGGGCGAGCGCCGTCAGGCTCTTCTCGCCGCCCGACATGAGCATCATCTTGGTGATGCGCTTGCCGCGCGGCTGCGCCACGACCTCGATACCCGTCTCGGCAGGATGCTCGGGATCGGTCATCTCCAGATGAGCCTGGCCGCCCGGGAAGAGCATAGCGAAGATCTCGCGGAAGTTCGCGTCGACCTTCTCAAACGTCACCAGGAACGCCTTGCGCATCTTGCGATCAATGGCCACCGTGATCTTGGTGAGCGCCTTGCGCGCGCTCTCCAAATCGGCCAGCTGCTCCTCGATGTAGTCGGCGCGGCGTTTGAGCTGCTCGTACTCCTCCATGGCAACTTGGTTAACGGGACCAAGGTTGGTGATCTGGCGCACAAGCTGGTTGAGTTCGCGCTCGGCGGCATCGCGGTCCGTGGGCGCCGGAAGCATGAGCGCTTCCTCGAGCACCGTCGTGCCATCGGCGGTAATGGCCTTGATGGCAGCCTCGACCTGCACCTCGAGCTTGCCACGCGCGACCTTGAACTCGTTTTGCGTGGCAGAGGCGGTATCGACTCGCTCCTTAGCGCGGGCAACCTCTGCCTTGGCATCCTCGATGGTCTTCTTGAGCGAGGCCGAGTCCGCCTCCTCGAGCGAAGCCTGGTCACGCAGACGCGCGGCCCAATCCGACGCGCGCTCCAGCAGGGCCGAATAGCGCTCGTGCATGGGATCGACGCGCAGACGCAGCAGCTCGAGTGAGCGCGAGGCCTGGCGTGTTCCGCGGATACGGCGGTCGCTGCCCTCCAGGCGATGCTCCAGGTCGGGCACGCGGCCCTTCAGCGAACGCAGACGCTCGCTCGTCTGGGCCAGGCGCACCTTAGCATCGGCGAGCTTGCCGGCGGCCTCGGAATCGTCACGGCGCACGCGATCGAGCTCGTCGTTGGCTTCGGCAATCTGGAGACCCAGGTCGCTTGCCTGCGCACGGGCCTCGTCGCGCGAACGGGTGAGCTCGTCAACGCGCGGGCGCGCTGCGCGAACGGCCTCGGCTGCCTGTTCGCGGCGCTTGGAGATGCGCACGCGCTCGACCTCGGCATTGTTGGCGCTTTGCTCCAAGCGGCCGATCTCGGAAAGCAGCGAGCGGCGCTCGCCCTCAAGACGGGCGATCTCGCCGGCGGCATCGCCCTCGGCGGCACGCGCCTCCTCGACGGCCGCATTGGCCTCGACGACCTGATCCGACACGTGCTCAAACACGGCAGCCAAATCGGGCTCCAGGCCCTCCAGCTCGCGAATGCGACGTTTGCGCTCAAGGGCACCCGAAGCCTCGCCGGCATCGAGCCCCACGCGCACCAGGCCGCCACAGCTCACGCGGGCACCATCGGGTGTCACATAGGTCACGCCGTCAACGACTGGTGCCGCCAGCGCGGCAGCCAAGTCATCGACCACGTAATAGCCGCCGAGCAGGGCCTCGACAACCGGACCATAACCGGCGCGCACGGACAGGCGATCGACCAGACGCGAACCGGCTGCGCCCTCGGCAGCAGCAGAGCCGCTCACGCCGCGCGCCATCAGCAGTGCCTCGCCCGAGGCCTTCTTTTGGTCCAGAGCCGCACGACCGGCACGCTCAAGCGTGGCGGCGTCATCAAACAGCAGCGCATCGATATCGCCGGCGAGCAATTGCTCAACCAGGCCCTCAAGCTCGCGCGGGGCCTCGAGCACGTCGCCCAGACGACCCGAGACATCATCGCCCAGCGCACCCACCAGACGGCTCACCAGCGGCGAGCTGTCGGCCATGCGGGCATCGAGTTTCTTTTGGCTGGCAAGCTCCGAGCGCACCTCGGATAGCTTGTTGCGCGCCTCACTCTCGCGGGCACGCAGGTCCTTCAGGGCCGCGCGTGCCGTCTCGGTGGCCTCACGCGCATCAACCTGAGCCTGGCGCGCTTCCTCAAGAGCGCCCTCAAGCTCCTCGGCGCGGTCGCGACGGCTCTCGAGCGAGGCCGTGACCTCCTCGAGTTGCTCGTCAATCTGCTCCAGGCGCGAGGCATACATGTTGTCCTCGACCTCGGCATTGCTCAGCGAGTCCTTCACCTTGGCAAGCTCGAGCGCGGCGTTATCGGCCACGCGCTGCACATCGCGTTGCTCACGCGTAAGCTGCGAAATCTGATTGTCGAGCGCCACGCGCCGCTCGTGGAGCTCGGCGGCGGCAGGCCCAGCGGCGTCAACGTCCTCCTGGGCCTGCATGTGCGCACCGGTCACTTCCTCAAGCTGGGCGCGCG